>NZ_LYTG01000069.1:0-17500 GCF_001816105.1 Exiguobacterium sp. SH31 | reverse complement strand
ACCCCGATGTCGACGAATGCCCCGAAGTCGATGACGTTGCGGACCGTCCCTTGGAACTCCATCCCGACCTGCAAGTCTTCTAAGTTCATGACGTCTGTCCGTAAGAGCGGCTTTTGAATGTCCTCACGTGGATCACGGCCCGGTTTGGCAAGCGACTTCAAGATGTCTTCGACCGTCGGCAGTCCCGCCTCAAGCGTTTCGCTGAGCATTCGGGCATCGACCGATTTCAAACGATCTCGCAACTCGGCCGTGCCGACCGCTGCTTTCGAGACACCGAGTTCCTTCAATAGAGATAACGTCAACTTGTAACTCTCTGGGTGGATCTCGGTTTGGTCGAGCACGTCGCTCCCGTTCGTGATGCGAAGGAAGCCAGCTGCCTGCTCATACGCCTTCGCCCCAAGACGCGGCACTTTCTTGATTTCTTTGCGGGTATTGAAGCGCCCGAACTCATCACGATACGCGACGATGTTTTTTGCCGTCGTCTTATTGAGGCCCGATACGTACGTGAGCAACGACTCGGAAGCTCGGTTCACATCGACACCGACCATGTTGACGACGCTCTCGACGACGAACTCGAGTGAGCCTTTCAATTTGTTTTGACTGACATCATGCTGGTACTGTCCGACCCCGACCGATTGCGGGTCGACTTTCACAAGCTCGGCCATCGCATCTTGGATCCGACGGGCGATCGATACAGCCGAACGTTCTTCGACTTTCAACTCCGGGAACTCAGATCGCGCAATCTCGGAAGCCGAGTACACGCTGGCACCGGCTTCATTGACGATCGCGTACGCGATCTCACGCTCGGCCGTCTTCAGCCAGTTCGAGACAAATTGCTCGGTCTCACGCGAAGCGGTCCCGTTGCCAATGACGATGACGGAGATCGGATAGCGTTTCACGAGAGATGAGAGCACTTTTTCTGAACCGGTCACGTCATGCTTCGGCGCCGTCGGATAGAACACGCCGACTTCTTCGACTTTCCCGGTCTCGTTGACGACGGCCCACTTACAGCCGGTCCGGTAGGCCGGGTCGATGCCGAGCACGACAACTTCACGGAGCGGTGGCTGCATATAGAGCTGCTTCAAGTTCTTAGAGAAGACGTCGATCGCTTGTTCTTCAGCCGTCTCGGTCAACGAACTACGGATTTCACGTTCGATGGCCGGGAAGACCGATTTCTTGAACGCGTCCTTTATAGCGAGCGTCACGACATCTCGTTTCTCGGTCGGAAGACGATCGAACTTACTGAGTGCTCGTTTCAAGAACAACGTCTCGTCAAAGACGAGCTTCACTTGGAGCACGTCGGTCCGCTCACCCCGGTTCAACGCGAGGATGCGGTGCGGCACGATACCGACCACTTTCTCCTCGTAGTCGTAATACTGGGCGAACACTTCTTTCTCATCTTCTGCCGCCTTTTTCTTTTGGGACCGGAGGAGCGCCTCGTTCCGCACTTTCGTCCGCAGCGTCTGGCGGAGCGCTGCCTCTTCCCCCCACTCTTCCCCGATAATTGCTTGTACGAACGGAAGCGCCTCTTCTAGCGCCAGTTCACCCGTGAGTCCCTCCGCTTGTTGCACCGAATAAGCAGATGCTTCCCGGAACCAGTCGGCGAGCGGCTGCAACCCCTTCTCTCGTCCTTGCTCGGCTTTCGTCCGGCGCTTCGGACGATACGGCAAGTAGATGTCCTCGACTTGTTGGAGACTCGTCGCGACCTCGATGGCCCGTGTCAGCTCCGGCGTCGCCTTCTCGAGTTCTTCGAGTTTTGCGAGGACGTCTGTTTTCCGTTTTTGGAGACTCTCTTCGTATTGGAGCGAGTCGAGGATCGCTTTGATCTCGACTTCGTCCAAATTCCCCGTCATCTCTTTTCGATAGCGGGCCATGAACGGGATCGTCGCTCCGTCCGACGCAAGTTGTTGTACCGTCTCGATTTGACTCGTCTTCAGCTTCAATTCGTTCGCAATCTTCGTAATCAATCGAATCACTTCCTTTTCTCTTCTCTATTGAAGTGTAGCAAACTCTGTAGTAGACGACAAAAAAACGATGACCGTTTAGTCATCGTTTGAGAATACTTCGTTGAGTGGGACTTTGATGGCCTCACGCAATTTCTCGAGCGCGCGTCGCTGTAGACGTGACACGTGCATCTGGGAAATACCGAGGAGTTCGCCCGTCTCTTTTTGACTCATGTTTTTATAGTAAGCACATTCTAAAATCGCTTGTTCCCGCTCGTTCAAGACGCTGAACGCCTTTTCTAGAATGAGGCGCTGGTCGACTGACTCATACCCACGCTCTTGGCTGCCGACGAGGTCGAGCAGTGTGACCGTGCTGCCTTCATTGTCCGCTTCGATTGAACTGTCGACCGAGAGCGCTTGATAGCTCTTGCCCATCTCGAGCGTTTCGAGAATTTCTTCATCGGAAACGCCAAGGTAGTCGGCGATCTCATCGATGCGCGGTGACCGTTGCAGTTCTGTCGTCAGCTCTTCGACCGTCTTCTTGATTTTCGGTCCAAGCTCCTTGATCCGACGCGGTACGTGAACGCTCCACGTCTTGTCACGGATGAAACGCTTGATTTCACCGATGATCGTTGGAACGGCGAATGATTCGAAGCTGCGTCCGAACTCCGGGTCGAAACGGCGAAGTGCGGCGAGCAACCCGATCATCCCGACTTGCACGAGGTCATCATGGATGGCCCGGCCACGCGAGAATTTTCGAGCAAGCGCTTCAACAAGGTCTGAGTATCGGTTGATGAGGAGCATCTGGACTTCTTCGTTTTGATCGTCCTGTTGATAGCGCTCAATCCACTCTAATACTTCATCATCACTGTGATGGCGTTGTTGAGATTTTGCTGGCACTCTGATCCACCTCGTCCCTGTTAAGGAGTTTCGTCATCGTCACTTTGACACCGTTGTCCTTGTTGATCGAGACGTTATCCATTAACGCTTCAATGAGGAAAAGACCGAGTCCCCCTTCGTGAAGCGATTCGATTTCCGCCGTCTCCTCGACCGGAGCCGCTTGGCGTTTCACGTCGTCCGCGAACGTCTTGCCCGAGTCTTCGATCGTCATCTCGAGGCGGTCGTCGTGGACGCCGCACGTGAGCTTCACTTCACCCTCTTGGTCTTCATAAGCGTGCTGAACAGCGTTGCCACACGCTTCCGAGACCGCGATTTTAATATCCTCGATCTCGTCGTACGTATATCCCATACGGTTAGCGATTCCTGAGACGACTAAACGGACCACACCGACATATTCCGGTTTGGCCGGGAACGTCATCACCGTCTGTTCGATGTTACTCATTTCGTGCCACCTCTTACGTTTGTATTGATCGACAATAACTTGTCTAAGCCGGTCAATTCAAAGAGACGGTTGACGCGATCGGTAACGCCGACGAGCGACAACTCTTTCTCGTTACGTTTGGCAATTTTAAGTGCGCCGACGAAGACACCGAGACCTGTTGAGTCCATATAGTCGACTTCGTCCAAATGAACGATGACATCTTGTTCCGTAATCGCCGGGTGCAAGACCTCTTTCAATTTTGGTGCCGTATATGTGTCTACCTCTCCAGAAACGTAAAGGTGTAATTGTTCTCCAATGACTTGCTCGCGAATCGCTAAATCCATTGTATATTCCCTCCTAATGTTACGCATAGAAAAATTGAGTACGATTAATCATATTTCCCTTGTTTCAGGATTTGAAACCACTTTTATCGATTTTTTTGAAAAAAAACCGATACCCATGTACCGGTTTAGTTATATGTAAGCTAGAGCGGGATTAATCCCATACTGATCTCTAGCGCTCGGTCAACTTTGTGCATCGTCTCATCATCGAGATGAGTGACTTTATCCGTCAGACGACGCTTATCAATCGTTCGAATCTGTTCAAGCAAAATCACGGAGTCTCGTTCGAGGCCGTGTTTGACTTGATATACTTCCACATGAGTCGGCAGTTTTGCTTTCTGGATCTGAGCCGTAATCGCAGCGACAATGACGGTCGGGCTAAAGCGATTGCCGATATCGTTTTGAATGACGAGAACCGGACGAACTCCACCTTGCTCTGAACCGACTACGGGCGACAGATTCGCATAAAACACGTCACCACGCTTTACGATCACTCCGCTCACACCCCGCTTACTTGACGTAAGAGAGCATGTTCGGCTTCCGTCTCAATCATCAGCATCTCTTCTGCCATATTCAAATTAAACGCGGCCATCTCTTGATAGCCTTTCGCCAATTCTTCACGCAGTGCTTGTTGTCGATCAGCAATTTCCTTAGACAAGTACGTCACTACATCGTTCAATGACAGTGATTCACGATCTTTCATCGAAATCGGACTCACATGCTGCGAGAACCGATCTGGAACGGACACTAGAGCACCCGCAGTTCGCTGTTTCAACATCTTGCACCTCCAGAATCGTTTCGGTGATTGGCGGAATTTTTCCCGCGTTCTTTATCAATATAACACGCAAGAATGGGAAAATATAGAGGATTCGCGAAAGAATTCAGATAATTTCACACGTTTATGATTTACACGTAGCGCCGTGGCAATCGACTCGTCAATTGACAAACGACCTCGTAATTGATGGTCCCGAGGTGTGTCGCGAGTTCATCGATGGCGACCGGCCCGCCGATCAACGTGACGACGGTGCCGACCGGGAACTCGTGCGGGAGGCGGATCATGAAGCGGTCCATGCACACCCGGCCGACGATCGGACAGCGAACGCCTGCGACGTCGACTTCGAAGCCGCTCGCCTTGCGGATCCAGCCGTCGGCATAACCGACCGGTACCGTCCCGATCCATTCATCGGCCGTCGTCGTGTATGTCGCACCGTAGCTGACCGTCTGCCCGGCTTCAAGCGTCTTCACTTGCATGAGTCGGCTCTTCAATGTGAACGCCGGTTTCAAGAACGCATACGACGACGCCATCTCGCTCGATGGGTATAACCCGTACAGCGCGATGCCGACACGGACAAGGTTATAGGGAACATCTTCTCCGGCCATCCGGATCGCCCCGGCCGAGTTCGATGTATGAATGTAGCGGAAGCGCGGGATGAGTCCGTCGATCAACTGACTGAACCGCTTTTGTTGCTCGTAATAGAGCGGACTGTCCGGTTCGTCAGCCGTCGCGAAGTGTGTATAAACCCCTTCGACGTCAAAGCGGTCGTCGGCTGCGTCGAGAAGTGCGTCAAGTTCGGCCCGTGTCCGCAAGCCGAGACGTCCCATCCCTGTGTCGACTTTGACGTGGACGGTGAGCGGACGCTCGGTCACATAAGCTTTCGCCTCACGTAACCAGTCGGCCGAGAACACGGAGAGCGTCACATCATGCTCGGCCGCGACTCCAGCGTATTCTGGGAACTGTGCTTCCATGACGAGGATCGGGGCGGTGATACCGGCGTCTCGAAGCTCGATCGCTTCTTCAAGCAAGGCGACTCCGAGCATCGTCGCCCCGTTCGCGAGCGCGATGTTCGCGACCTCGACGGCCCCGTGCCCGTAGGCGTTCGCTTTCACGACTGCCATGAGCGCTTGCGGGATACGTTTTTTGATTTCGATGATGTTGTGGGCGATCGCCGCCCGGTCGATTTCAATCCAACTTGGACGAAACATGGTGATCCCCCTCTTCAATGATGACTTGTGCGACGGCGTACCGTTCGCTATGGCTGATACTGACATGAATCCGGCCTGGGTGAGGCGCCATCATATGCGGGCGTCCCGTCTCGTCCGGCAGTACTTCGATCTGCTGCCACGACAAACCGCGGGCGATGCCTGTCCCGGCCGCTTTGGCGTAGGCTTCTTTCGCCGCGAACCGCCCGGCGACGAACTCGATTCGACGTTCGTCTGAATACGTGAGGGCGAGCCCGCGCTCTGCCTCCGTCAGCAACCGGTTCATAAAGCGAGGTTGTTCGATCGAGCGAGCGATTCGTTCTAGCTCGACGATATCGATTCCGATTCCCGCAATCATAGGACACTCGCTCCTTTCCTTTTTCACTCGTTTCCTTATACAATTAAGAAAAGAGGTGATGCTATGTTTAGTCGTACTGAGAATGTTCAAACGTTCGTACGGGCATATCCGCTCGTAACGCTGTTCATTGTAATCCAACTGCTCGTGTTTGTCATCGGTTCTTTGGTGCCCGACCTCCGCATCGTCGCGCTCGGAGGCTCGTTCCATCTCGCGCTCGCCCAAGGCGAATGGTACCGTCTCGTGACAGCAAACTTCATTCATTTAGATCTTGGTCATTTGCTGTTTAACTCGTTCGCGTTGATCATTTTCGGCCCCGCCATGGAACGCATGGTCGGTCATGTGAAGTTCGCCGTGTTTTACATTTTAGCTGGGGCACTCGCCAACTTGTTGACGTTCTTCACGGTGAGCGAACTGTTCTATTTGCAAGCTGGTGCTTCGGGTGCGATTTTAGCGATTCTCGGCTTCTACGTGTTCATCGGCCGTTTCCGTCGTACGCTCATCAACAGTCAAGATGCGCGACTCGTCTTCATCTTCGTTGCGATCAGCGCCGTCTTCACGCTCATCGGGGCGAACGTGTCGCTGTGGGGACATGTCTACGGCTTCTTGGCCGGGTTCTTGCTCGCGATCCCGCTGTCTCGTTTCACGGTGCCTTACTCGCGTCCGCTCCGTTACGGGAAGTACAAGCCGCGGAAGTACGCTCCGCCTGTCGTCCACTCGAGCGACAGCAAATGGATTTTCTACGTCATTATCGGGCTCGCCGTTTTCGGCTTGTTCGCACAGTTCTTATGAAAAAATGGCCAAGCGCTCAGCGCTTGGCCATTTGAATTAGATCTGATTTTTATGACGTGCGTCTTGGAGCGCGTCGACCAAGTCTTTGACGTCTTCGACGAGGTTTTGGATCGTGTCTTGATTTTCTTCGTACAACGCCTTCAAGTCCATGACGCGATCTTTCAAGCTGCTTTTCGATGAGGCTTGGAGCCCGACCGAATGTGATTGCGTCGATGTGTCCGTCGACTTGAGTCGTGACTTCATCCCTTTGAGCTGTCTGATCTGCTGATCGCGTGTCTCTTTGTGGAGCAGCGATGCGCTGGCACCGATAATGGCACCTGCCGCCAAACCCATCCAGAAGTAGTTCTTGTTCATAAAAAAATCCTCCCCTAACGTGACGTTATGTTTATTATAGGTTATCCGGTTCACTGACGACATAGTGTTTTATGATCGGACCGGCCCCTTTTTGTTCGACGGCTTCTTTCAACCGTTCTTGAAACAGTAAGTAGTCGGTCGAATCACGGAACCGATTTCCTTCTTCAGTGAATTGAATGATGACAATCCCGTGGTTGTCGTCCGGGTCAACGCCGAGCCGATACGCGGCAAATCCGTTGTGCCCAGACCCGAGACGGGACTTTTCTTTCAGCAATCGGTGGAACAAGAGCGACCGGGCGTTCGAGTCGACCGGGATGTTCGCATAGATGATATTCCCTGTCGCCGCGAATTGTCCTGCCGCTTCTTCGATCTGGAACGTCTTCCCACTCTGGAACGGGGACTTGTCCCCTTCGGCAAGCAAGATTGTCTCGTTGCCGCTCGCGACGATGACGCCCGGTTCCTTGCGCAACCGATCGGCGACACTGCCTGAGGCGAACGTCATAAACAGTTTAGACAAGTTCCTCACAGCCTTTCGCGAGCATGATGTCCTTCTCTGTGATGCCTCCTTCGTCGTGTGTCGACACGGTGAGCGTGACGTTGCGATACTCGATCAATATGTTCGGATGATGGTTGAGCGTCTCGGCCATATCGGCGACGAGATGAACGAATTGGATCGCCTCCGGAAACGTCTCGAGGCGATACGTTTTTTGTAACTCCCCTTCGACGACTTCCCAGCCCGGTAATCGTGACAACTGTTCAGACAGTTCGGTCGATGACAAAATCATCAGCTGATTCCCCTTTCGATTGCAGTTCCTCTTACACTTACTACCCGACCAAGCGCGAAAATAATCTTTTTCGCATGCCGCAAAATGATTTAGAATAAGAAAGATAGCCAAATCATTCTTCACAAGAGAGAGGAGACTTCCCATGCGGGCATTGATCGTCATTGATTATACGTTTGATTTTATCGCAGACACGGGTCGTTTGACTTGCGGGAAACCCGGGCAAGACATAGAAGAACGAATCGTCCAGTTGATCGAGGAATTTTCAACAGAGGACTACGTCGTCGTCGCGAACGACGTCCATGACGCCGGCGACACGTATCACCCTGAAACGACGTTGTTCCCACCCCACAACATTCGGGGCACGGAAGGTCGCGAGTTGTACGGCGCCGTCAAAACCGCCGCCGAACGCGCCGATCATTGGATCGACAAGACGCGTTACAGCGCCTTCGCAGGCACAGACCTTGACCTTCGCCTACGTGAGCGCGGCATCCATGAAGTCCATCTCGTCGGTGTATGCACCGACATCTGTGTGCTCCATACGGCCGTCGATGCGTACAACCTCGGATACAAGATCGTCGTCCATGCGGATGCGGTTCAAAGCTTTAACCCGGTCGGACACGACTGGGCGCTCGAACATTTTGTCACGACCCTCGGAGCAACTGTGACCGGGAAGTGACGCCAAACAGAAAGGAAACTACAATGTTACATCGCAACTTAGCGCTTCATACCGACCTTTATCTCCCACGCTGGATGTATATTTATTGGAAACAAGGCCGTCATAACGAAAAAGTCGTCTTCGACCTTTACTACCGCTCGAACCCGTTCAGCGGCGGTTACGTCGTCTTCGCCGGCTTGCAAAATATCGTGCACTATTTAGAGAACGTCTCGTTCACGGAAGCCGATATCGCTTATTTAAAAGAACAGCTCGGGTTCGAGGACGAGTTCGGTGACGTCCTCCGCAACTTCAAGTTCACCGGTTCTCTCTATAGTGTGCGCGAAGGTGAAATCATCTTCCCGCACGAACAAGTCGTCCGGATCGAGTCGACGATCTTCGAGGCGAAGCTGTTCCAAACGGCGCTCCTCAACATCGCTAACCATGAGTCACTCATCGCCTCGAAGTACGCCCGAATCCGTCAAGCCGCGCCGAATGAGACGTTGCTTGAAGGCGGGGCCCGCCGTGCCCAAGGCGTCGACGCCGCCTACTATGGGACGCGCGCCGCTTACATCGCCGGCTTTGACGTGACGAGCCTCGTTTCGGCAGGACGTGATTTCAATGTCCCGACCGGAGGGACGATGGAGCACGCCGACATCCAGTTTCATGATGACGAACTCGAGGCGTTCCGTTCGTTTGCCGAGATGTATCCGGACAACACGAGCCTGTTGATCGACACATACGACACGCTCAAATCGGGGCTCCCGAACGCCATCACGGTCGCAAAAGAGCTCGAGGCGAAAGGATACCGCTTGAAATCGGTCCGTCTCGATTCCGGTGACCTTGCCTACTTGTCAAAACGGGCCCGGAAAGCATTGAACGCGGCCGGTCTCGACTACGTCAAAATCGTTGTCTCAGGTGACCTCGACGAGTACGTCATCCAAGACTTGCGGATGCAAGGCGCTGAAGCCGACACGTTCCTCGTCGGGACGCGCGGGATCACGGCTTACGAACAGCCGGCCCTCGGGATGGTGTACAAGCTCGTCGCCCGTGAAGGAGCTGACGGCGAGTTGAAACCGGTCATCAAAGTGTCGTCCTCAAAAGTGAAGACGACGACCCCGCACAAGAAAGAACTTTACCGGATTATTGATAACGAGACGGGCAAGTTCAAAGGGGATTATATCGCGCTCGCCGACGAACCGGTCGAGACGTATACGGAGATCGACTTGATCGACGTGCGTGACCCGGCGTTCCGGATCAAGACACGCAACTTCACCGTCAAACGTTTGCTCGAACCGATCTTCTTAGATGGGAAGCGCGTGTACGACTTGCCGAGTGCGACAGACATCCGCCAGTACCATCACGACCAGATGAATGGGCTGTGGGAAGAGTACAAGCGACTCCGGTTGCCAGAAGTGTATGCGGTCACGTTCAGCAAACCGCTATGGGATTTGAAGCTCGAAATGATCCGTCAAACACGGATTCCAAAATAAAGAAAAGGTTACGGGGACATCCCCGTAACCTTTTCTTTATGCGGTCGTCATTTCGTGCGCATGGAGTTTATCTTCTTTTCTCCGAAAGTAAAGTGCGATCGAAAGGGAAATCAAAATCAAGATGAAATAGATGGTCCGCTGCCAAAACGTCGCCTCCGTGTCCCCCTGGAACAAGGCGATGATATAGTCACTCCCACTCACGAAGAACAGTCCCGCGAGTAAAAGAAAGATGCGATACCCGGCTCGACTCCGTTCTTGCTTTACTTTGAAGAAAAGGACACCGTAATAACCGATTGCTAGGATCGTGATATATCCGATTATGCCAACAATCCAACTCATGGTGATGCCTCCTTATCCTCTAATATTCACATCGCTTCCCCGTTATCGTAACACAATCTTCGATTCAGACTATGTTAAGATGAGTTAAAGAAAACGTGGAAGGGATCGATACGATGAAAACGTTCCGTCTGGTCCAAGTCCGCCTCGTCCAAGACGAGTACGGCAACGAGTTGAACCTCCCGATCGAGCTGCTCGACGGGTTGATCATCTCGAAAGAACACGATAATGAATGGCTCCTTGAAATGCTCGTCCCGACCGAATTTGCCGTCATGCTCCACCACTATTTGAATAAACGGATCCTTCTTTTAGCAGAGGCGGTCATCACCTCGGCCAACAACCGTCCCGCGGCCATCGCGATGACGTTCACGAGCGAGCGTTCGCTGTCGAACCATCACACGTTCGTCGCTGAAGGGTTGATGCTCCTGCCAAAACAAGATCCGACGAAACAAGTTCTCGACTCCTTGATCTCAGAAGGAGTGGCCGACGCCAATCTCAAACCATCGTTCTTCGAAAAACAAGTCGAGCAGCAACAGTCGTTCAGCCGCTCCGCCTTCACCCAGCTCGTCAAGACAGGATCGTTCGAATAAGCGAACGGTCTTGTTTTCCTTTCCCCGTTTTTGGAAACGGCTCAACCAAAAAAGGCGAAGAAGTTTCTCCGCCTTTAGATATACATGAAAAACAAGATGACCATCATCGTCATACCGATGACTTTGAGCACGGTGCTACCAAGGAATGCGAGCACCGTCCCGACGCCGATACTCCACGCCTCGCGCGTCGTTTTCCCGAGCGTGAGCTCCGCTAAAAACGCAAAGATGAACGGGAAGATGAGTACACCGACGAGCGGGAAGATGAACGGTCCGGCGATCAAACCGATGGTCGCACCCCACTTCGCCCGTTCCGAGCCGCCGCGCTTGTCGACTGTCGCCCGTGTGACGATATAGTCGACCGCAAACAAGAAAATCAAGAACAGGATTTGCCAGAGCCAAAACGTCCATGTGAGCGGTTCAAATGAGAATCCGAATCCGTAAATCACATAACCGATGAATAAGAACAGCACGCTCGGGATGACCGGATAGATCAAACCCGCGAACGCGACAACAAATGATGCGATGATGAAAATCCAGAGCAATGTCGTCATGAGCTTCTCCTCACTTCGTGACAATCTCGTTCGTAATATGATCGGCAACGTTCACGGCCTTTACGACGAACTGATCTTCACGATGTTCGATATAGTTCGAGCAGGCGTTCCGCATGGCGTGGCGGAACGTGTACGTGTCATCAATCGCCGATAGGGCAGCTTTGATCGCATGCGAATGGCAGACGACGATGATTCGCTTCCCTTTATGAGCCTCGACGAGATGTTCCATCCCTTCAAGCACCCGGGCCCGCATCTCGTCTTCCGACTCAAGACCCGGAACCTGTTCCTGATCGTCCGCTTGAACGGCCTCGTAAATGCCCGGCACCGGTTTGCCTGACGCATAGCCGAACTCACGCTCGATGAACCGCTCGTCTTGAATAATCTCGCCCGGACCGATGCCGCACGCCTCCGCGATGTAATGGGCCGTGTCAACCGCTCGCGTGAGCGGACTCGAGACGATCACGTCCCAGTTCTCTTGACTTAAAAAAGCCGCGCTCTCTTCGGCTTGGCGATGCCCAAGCGCATTGAGGGGGATATCTTCCCGTCCTTGAATGATTTCTTGAAAATTCCAATCTGTCTGACCATGTCGGACTAAACAAAGTTCCGTCACACTCTTCACTCCTTCGTAATCGTTAAATCTTTTCCAATCGTAACATCTTTCTAAAAAATCGCAACGTCACGTCAAGGCATCGTCGATGAAACGATCGATGCGGGCCATGAGCTGTGTTTCTTTAATCGGATTATCAGATTGGAGAAAACTTGCAAGCGAGTGGGTACCGTTTGGGAACGAGATGAGCTGGACGTTCGCCCCGACCTCACTGGCGTGCTCGACGAAATGGAGCGCTTGCCCGAATGGGACGATCGGGTCTTTTTTACCGTGCAAGATGAGGATCGGCGGCGCGTCGTCATACAGATGTGTGACCGGTGAACATTTCACCATCAATTCACGCCACGCCTCGCGACTGCCCTCGTAAAACTTCAAGTGCGCGAGCCATGTCTGGATGAACTTGAACAAGAGGAAATTCGTCGGCGGATACAGCGCGATGACACCTTTCATCGACGGCACGTCGTCACCGAGTTCACCTGTAAACTGTTTATCCCGGTCGAGCGCCGTCGCGAGGACGAGCGCCGCACCCGCCGAGTCGCCCCAGCCGATCAATTGATCGATGTCGAGATTGAGAAGCCCGCCATGTTGTTTCAAATAACAGAGCGCGTCAGACACGTCGATGATGTTGTCCGGGAAGTAGACCCCGTCCTCGAACAGTCGATAGTCGATGCTGACGATGGCGAACCCTTTCCCCAAGAAATGATCGAGAAGGGGATGGAACAACGTCACCATGCCTCGGCCTCCGCGGACGAACGCGCCACCGTGCGCGTAGACGGCGACCGGGAACGGTCCATCGCCCGGCGGGTAGTATATATCGAATTGGAGCGGTTGGTCGTTGACGACCTTGTACGTGTGGGTTCGTCGTTTGCGTATAGACGGGCGAACCGTCATCTCTGGTTCTTGCCATCTAACGAGCGAACCGTACTGATTCCAAACGCTCGCCCCGGCTGCGGTCGCCGCCGCTAACGCAGCGCCCCCGACAAACCAGGCGGTCTCCTTTCTCATACAAATCCACTCCTCGCTCTTTTTTTAATCATATTCCCTTTTTCTTTAAAAACCATCCATCGGAAGTCGGACTTGACGTGCGCTCGACTGCCCCCTATAATATTAGACGCAGTCACAGAACGTAACCGTTACGGTTTAATAATTGATTTAGAGAATTGAGAGGCGGAATAATACATGAACAAGAAATTAATGAGCGTCGCCGCGGCCGGGACACTTTTACTCGGTGGTTGCGCCAACAACGAAGAGAGCAATGCTACAAATGCTACAGACGAATCGAGCGATCAGTTGACGGTATACGCGTCGACATTCGCCTTAAAATCGATTGCCGAAGAAATCGGGGGCGACCGTGTCCGTGTTGAAATGGTGATCCCACCCGGTGCCGACCCCCACACATACGAGCCGACTTCAAAACAGATGACACAGATCGCGGAAGCTGATCTATTCCTCACGATCGGTCATGACCTTGAGCCGTACGTCGAGTCGATGGAACAGAGTCTCGCGAGCGAGGACGTCACGTTCGTGAAGACCGCGGAAGACATCGCTCTGCTCTCGGCTGACGATACCGTCCACGTTCACGGTGAGGATGAGCACGGCCACGAGGAAGATGGGCATACGGAAGAAGAAGCAGGCCACAGCGAGGACGACGGTCACGATCACGGCCAATACGACCCGCACGTCTGGCTCGATCCGATGAACGCCGTCTCGATGGCAGAAGCGGTTGAGGCGTCGTTCGTCGAGCAAGCGCCTGACTATAAAGACGAATTCGCAGATCGATTGAGCGCATTCAAAGAAGAAGCCGACACGCTCGATGCCGAGCTGCAAGCGGCTGTCGACGCCGGTTCGAAGTCAGAGCTCCTCGTGACGCACGCGGCTTATGGCTACTTGGCGGAACGATACGGTTTCGACCAGCTTCCGATCACTGGTCTCACGCCGTCTGAAGAACCGTCACAGCAAGCGCTCAAGCGGGTCATCGAAGAGGCAGAGCTCCATGACTTGAAGTACATCGCGTTCGAGGACACGGTGACACCGAAAGTGGCCGAAGTCGTCAAAAATGAAATCGGTGCCGAAGCAGTGACGATTTACAACCTTGAATCGGTCACGAAAGAACAGATGGACCAAAGCTATTTCGACTTGATGCGCGAGAACGTCAAAGCGCTTGAAATCGCATTGAAATAAGACAGAACAAAAGCTCGGCGCCGCGGCGTCGAGCTTTTTATAATTCCGGTTCTCGGTCGATTTGCCTCAACCTTGCCCAAATGATACTAGTTACGAAAATCGGAACAGCCGTCATCGTCGCTTGCAACAAAGTGTCTGAGATTACGTTTGTCGGATGTAAATACTCAACGAAAAACACACAAACTCCAATCAACAAAGTTCCGACTGCAAGCAGTTTAAGAAGGGATGCTCGTGGACGCCGAGTCTTCATGAGTAGAGCACTATTAATTGCAGCGAAACATAAATTGATATAAAACAAAGCGTAGAAAGCGATCGAAGCCAGACTATTATACGAAGCCCCAGTCAAAAGTACATATCCCCAAAACAGTAAGAATAGCAGCACCGTAACTAGATTGAGACGTCCGATTCGTTCGAGACCCGCTCGATAGGCAAACACCGGACTAAGTATGCAAAAAACAAGTGCCGCACTTGCGAAAAAACCATTCACCAACATCCACCGCCTAGTTTTTTCAATATTATACCATTCGAAAGGTATCATTCATAATAAATCAACACAAGCTCATCCCGCTCACTCGCCTCGTCACAGAAGTGCTTCAACAGCGTCCATTTGAGCCAAATGTCATCGAGACTGTCACGATTCACTAGCGCCATCTCTCCGACATCTTCTTTTTTGAAGGCGTTCATCGCGTCTTTGACGATATGAAGCAGCTGCGGCGTCAAAATCCCGACGACGACCGCCTGCTTCTCATTGACGACCAACTCTTCCCCGATGACGGCCATCTCCAAGTTATACGTGTCATTCCCGTCGATATATACCTCGATTTGACCAAGTATTTGTTGAAACCGCTCAATATTTGGAAGCGTCAACGTCTCGTACGTGTCACGGTGTTGCTCATGCACGTGAAGCAACCAGTCTAGAATCATCTCCGGGTCTTGACCGAACGAGACCCATACTTCCGGGGAAATGCGTATATAATGTGTCGTCTCCATGATTGAACGCCCCCCTTTTCTTCACTTTACCCTTCTTTCAGACGCAAAAAAACCGCCTACGTATATTCGTAGACGGTTTGTTGCTTATGAACGGAACGTACCCGTTTTGACTTCTTCTTCCTCGTTATCCCAAGCCTCTAAATATTCACGACCAGGCAGGTCTTCGATCGAGTCGGCATAAAATACCGGATCGTCTCCTTGACGGCGTTGCTCTAAATAATCGTCGAGTACGAGCCGTGCGACTTTCGCGAGACGGAAAATCGCATACAAGTTGACGAGCGCCATGAGTCCCATGAACACGTCGGCGATCGACCAGACGAGACCGGCCGAACGGACAGCTCCGAAGAGGACCATCCCGACGACACCGATGCGGTAGAGCGTGACATAAATCTTTTTATTCGAGATGAACTGAATGTTCGTCTCACCGTAGTAGTAGTTTCCTAGAATCGAGCTGAACGCGAACAAGAAGATCGCGATCGTCAGGAACGACGTCGCCATCGGACCGATCTCAGCCGTGAGTGCCGCTTGTGTCAATTCGACACCTGCGAACGCTTCCGAACCAGCCACGCCTGACAACAAGATGATCATCGCTGTCGACGTACAGATGAGAAGTGTATCGACGAAGACGCTGAACGATTGGATCAAGCCTTGTTTGACCGGGTGTGATACTTCAGCAGTCGCCGCCGCGTTCGGAGCCGACCCCATACCTGCTTCGTTCGAGAACAGACCGCGGCGGATCCCTTGAAGGACCATCGCCCCGATTGCCCCGCCGAACATTTGCTCGAGCCCGAGCACACCTTCAGAGAAGATGAGACCGAACACGCTCGGCAATAGCGAAGCGTTTGAAATCATGATCCATAAAGCGAGCAAGATGTAACCGCCGGCCATGATTGGAACGATGATACTTGATAACATCGCAATCGACTGGATGCCGCCGAAGATGACAATTCCTGTGATGGCAGCCAACACGAGACCGACCGTTGTCGGGCTGACCCCGAACTGGTTGCTCATCGAAATTGAAATTGTGTTCGATTGGACCGAGTTAAAGGCAAAACCGAACGAGAACGTGATGAGGATGGCAAACAAAATGCCGAGCCACCGTTGCCCGAGGGCGCGCTCCATATAGTAGGCCGGCCCCCCGCGCCACGTACGTCCGTCACGGACTTTATACACTTGAGCGAGCGTGCTCTCGACGAACGCCGAGGCGGAACCGACTAAAGCGATGATCCACATCCAGAAGACAGCTCCCGGACCACCGAGCGCGATCGCTGTCGCGACACCGGCGATGTTTCCTGTTCCGACACGTGCTGCCGTCCCAATGGCGAACGCTTGGAACGAAGACACTTGTCCTTTTTCACGCTTCATGCCGTCTTTGAACAAGAGGCGGAACATTTCAGGAAGCATACGGAACTGAACGAACCCCATGCGAATCGTGAAATAAAGGCCTAACGCGACAAGAACGACGATGAGCACCGACGACCAGAGCAGGTCATTCGCTTGTCCAACAAACTTTTCGATCATATTCTCCATCTTCAATCCTCCAAAATGTATGTTTAGTTATAAGTAAAAGTTATGTCAACTTTCTTAACATGATTAGAATTATAGGAAAAGTGTGTGGAGAATGCAATCTTTTTCAGTAATTTTCAAGTTTCACACCCAAACAATAGAAAAAGCGACCGGCACATGGCCGGTCGCTCTGACTATTTGATTCACTTAGATGAACAGGTTCAAGTTGCCGCCTTCAGCTGCCCCGAGGTATGCTGCCACACCGCCGAGATTGATGCCGTCGATCAACTCTTCTTCTTTGATTCCCATGACATCCATCGACATCGTACAAGCGACCATCTTGACGCCTGCTTCTTGTGCCGATTTAATCATTTGGTCAAGTGAAGGCACGTTCTTGTCGCTCATCACTTTTTTCATCATTTTCTGGCCAACCCCACCGAAGTTCATGTTCGAGAGCGGAAGTTCTCCAGCATGCGAAGGCATCATCATGCCGAACATCTTCTCGAGACCTTGCTTCTTCACGTCAGGTGCGTCTGGTTTACGAATGACGTTCAATCCCCAGAATGTGAAGAACATTGTCACTTCTTTGCCCATTGCCGCTGCGCCTTGAGCGATGATGAACGAGGCGAGGGCACGGTCGAGGTCTCCGCTGAAGACGACCATTGAAGCGCCGTCGCCGGCTGGTGCTCCTGCTTGAGCGGCCGTAGGGCCGTTGCCTTTTTG
>NZ_LYTG01000068.1:0-15530 GCF_001816105.1 Exiguobacterium sp. SH31 | reverse complement strand
CGTTCACGAACTGTTTCGAGACGAGTTTATTGCCCGTCTTTTTCGCCCATGCTTCGATGTCTGCGAAGAAACCAGGATCGCTTGCGAGGACGCGGAGCGTCTCGCCTTCGCCGAGCTCTGCTACTTTTTTATTTACTTCTAAGATTGGGCCCGGGCATTGCAGACCACATGTATCAAGGAAAATCGGTTCTCCGACTGGTTCATTCGTCATTGCGGGTGGTGCCTCCTTCGTTGCTGTCGCAGCAGTTTCATCTGCCGTTTTAACTGTCTCGAGCGCGTCAAAATCACGTCGTACTTGTGACCACGTCTTGTAGCCACCGCTCAAGTTTTTCACTTTGAAGCCATTTTGGCGCAAGATGCGTGAAGCCAGGTAGCCACGAAGGCCGACTTGACACGTCACGTAGATCGTCTCGTCTTTACTATAGCTGTCCAAGTTGTCACGGAGCGAGTTGAGCGGGATGTTGATCGATCCAGGAATTTTCCCGAGCTCATGCTCAGACTCGTCACGGACGTCAAGCAGTGTCGCACCGTTCTCGACCAATGCGTCAATCTCGTCCCAATGCACGACTTCGTTGTCACCGAGGATGACGTTCGAGGCGACGTAACCGATCATGTTGACCGGATCTTTCGCCGAGCTGAACGGCGGTGCGTAGCTAAGTTCGAGGTCTGGCAGGTCGAGGACCGTCAAACCACCTTTGATTGCTGTCGCGATGACGTCGATCCGTTTATCGACACCGTTCATCCCGACACCTTGAGCACCGTAGATTTCACCCGTTGTCGGATGGAACAACAGTTTGAGTGAAACCGGAGTCGATCCTGGATAGTAGCCTGCGTGTGAACCTGGGTGCACGTGGACGGCTTCAAACTCTTTGCCGGCTGCTTTCAAACGTTTCTCGTTCCATCCTGTCGAAGCGACAGTCATGTCGAACACTTTTGCGATCCCGGTACCCATCGTCCCGTTGTACTTCACGTCGCGGCCGTTAATGATGTCGGCAACGAGGCGTCCTTGACGGTTGGCTGGCCATGCGAGCGGAACGACCGTTGGCTCTTTGAAGATATAGTCGAGCACTTCGACCGCGTCCCCGATCGCATAGATGTTCGGATCCGACGTGAGCATCTTCTCGTTGACACGGATAGCGCCACGTGTTCCTGTCTCAAGACCGGCTTCTCGGGCGATTGTCGATTCAGGAATGACCCCGATCGACATGACAACCATGTCCGTTTCAATGACACGGCCGCTCGTCAAATGAATCTTCTTCCCTTGTTCAGAGAACGACGACACGCCGTCTGACAATTGGAGGTCCACGCCATGGAGACGCATATGTTCATGGATTGGTGCGACCATCTCACGGTCGAGCGGTGTCATGACTTGATCCGCCATTTCGACGAGCGTCACGTCAACGCCGCGTTCACGTAAGTTTTCAGCCATCTCGATTCCTATGAAGCCGCCTCCGATGACCGTCGCGTGTTTCGGTGCCTTGTCATCGACGTAGCTACGGATTTTATCTGTATCTGGAATATTTCGGAGCGTGAAGATATCTTCCGCTTCTTCGATCCCAGGAATGTTCGGACGAATCGGTTTCGCTCCAGGCGACAAGACGAGGACGTCGTATGACTCATCGTACGTTTCACCCGTTTGGACGTGTTTCACCGTCACTGTCTTCTCGGCGCGGTTGATTTTTGTCACTTCTGTCAAATTGCGGATATCGAGTTGGAACCGTTGATGCATGCCCTCGACTGTTTGGACGAGCAGTTTTTGACGGTCTTGAATCACGTCACCGATGTAGTATGGGAGACCACAGTTGGCAAATGAGATATATTCGCCACGGTCGAACATGACGATTTGATTTTCTTCATTTAAACGACGGAGACGTGCGGCTGCCGAAGCACCACCTGCTACCCCACCGACAATTACGATTTTTTTACTCATTGCTCGTTTCCTCCTTTGACGACTTCACCAGGCCAGCTCATCAAGCCGTCTTCTATATTGACCACTTTATAACCTTTTGCTTCCATTTGCCAAGTAGCTTGCGTGCTGCGAGCGCCCGAACGACAGAGCACGATGTACTCTTGATCTGTGTCGAGCTTATCAATCCACTCCGTTATTTCAGAGAGCGGGTAATTCGCCGCCCCCGCGATGTGTGCTTCTTGAAACTCGTCGCGTTCGCGCACGTCGACGATGTTTACAGGGACTTCAAAGTCCATTTGACGTTTTAAAGCCGATGCTTTCATCTTTGTTTACCCATCCTTTTTATCTATAGTCATTTCACGTATTCATGATCAGCTTGGTAGCGGGCGTCCGATAAACTTTGTGATTCATTGAACAATTCGCTTTCACGTCATTAATATACCCCCTATGGTATGTGATTGCAAGGGAAAAGTTTGACGAATCGGCAAACAGTCGATTTTTTCCGGCTTAAACGTTGTTGCTCGACACATACTCCCCCACGTATTAAGATGAGACTACACAATACTAGTTGGGTTACTGAACGATTTGAATATAGAGGTGAAACTTATGGAACAGTATCAATACGACACGAAAGTGTTGAACCGGATGAAACGGGTCGAAGGCCAGATCCGGGCCATCATCCGCATGATGGAAGAAGGCAAGGAGTGTCGCGACGTCGTGACACAACTGAGCGCGGCTCGATCGGCACTTGACCGCGCCTCGACGATCATCGTCGCCAAGAACTTGGAGCAGTGCATTATCACGGCGCAACAAGATGGCGAAGATACGTCAGAAACGGTCGAAGAAGCCATCAAAATGTTGATGAAACGCTAGTTCTCCTTGCTTTCCCCTCTCAAATGGGAGAAAGTTAGAGTAACGACTTTTAAGGGGGATTTCTTTGTGAACTTTGAAGAAAAAGTAGAATCATTCAAAGCGCTCGTCGCAGAACGCAACATGACGTTCAAAGAGAGCGAGACTGAAACGCACGTCACGTTTTTAACGCGTGAAACGACTAAATCTGGGGCCCAGCCCGTTATGATTATCGCCTTCAACAAAAAGACGACTGACGCCGAGCTATACGCCGCGACAGTGACGCACGTGCCGGACTACGTCGAAGACCTACCGATCCTCAACGCATTGAACGAGTTCAACCAAGAGTTCAAGTACTTCCGTTGCGTGCTCGACAGCGACCGTGACGTCACGCTCGCTTCAACGCTCGACCTCGATCTCGGCTTCTCACCGGAAATCATCTTGCAACATTCGTTCATGATGTTCCAAGCAGCCGACGAAGTGAACGAGTACATGCAAAAACTGTACACGCAAGTTCAATAATTGTAGACCGCCAGACAGAAAAGACGATCATCCCGTACGCATCGGGACGATCGTCTTTTCTTGTGTACTCATACGTCATCTCTCGTAGCTAGGGCACGGGGAGAAGTTGCAATATACCACTGGTAACAAAGAATGATGATTAATAGAAGATCAACCAAATCCCCACCGTAATACATCCACATGGCTCCTGCCTCTGCCTCTCCTGTTGGCACCCCATTTGGTGGGCTCACATAAATTATTTTTGCCAATATCTTATGTCCGGCCAATGCTGCAATCAATACAAGTGATCGGTATATGTAGCTGTATCGGTGTGACGTGACGTCCACATAAATCAAAGAAATGGTAAACAAATACCCTGCTAAAAATACATGCAGATGAATTAACACATATAAAAGAATTGATTGATGCATCAGTGAATACAAATCCGTCATGTAGAGCAGATATAGCCCTCCAATGTTGAGAACGGAAGCCGTGACCGGATTCGTGAAGAATTGGAGCGGCCGACTTTTTAATACGCGTGTCACTCTTCTCGCGATGTGTACATCAAGCGTCCGTAACAGTAACGTCATCGGGGCGGACAAGGCGAGACACAACGGCGCCAACATACCTAGAAACAGATGACTAATCATATGCCCCACAAAATTGGTGTGGGCAAAAGTCGCTAACGGTCCAACCAAAGTAAGGCCTACACAAACAATACCTATCATCCATAACCCGTAGCGATATGGCGGCCACGGTTTATAAGCGCGACTCGTAAAAATTCCGGCGAACGAATAAGCAAGGAGAGTCATAAACAACAAAATCACGACCGCCGCCTCATAACCGCCACTTATGGTCTGGACATGGGAATGCATCCTCATTTATCCTCCTTCTTTCACAAGTAGCTTCCGTTTCTGCGTTTGGTTCAAGAGCACTAAACCACCTATGAAGATGACGAGGGCCGTAACATTCCAAACGAGGTCATATGGAAGAATCTCAACGCCATAACGAATCTGATGAATTTTCAGTAGTTTGTGATGAATAATCCCATCGTAGAGTTGAAAAAAACCAACGCCGATCAGGACGCCACTGATCCACCGCTTCATCCAAAATGACTTTCTTCTCCGTAGGTCTGCCAGGAGGAACAAGGAAGCTACGGTCGCAAACCAACTGAACGCATGAAATAACCCGTCTGAGAATAAGCCGACGGTAGACGTCGATTTATCGTAGAAATGATGCCACGCCAACAATTGATGAAATACCGTCTCATCCACAAATGCAATCAGGCCCAATCCGAACAGAAATCCCGAACCAAGGTTTCGGAACGCGTATGCATACGGACTACCTTCCATGTTTCGGCACCTCCAAATTAATAACAAAGTTTTCGGACATATTTCGATTCCCTTTTGTTTACTAATTAAACGCCGTCCTAATTTAAGAACAGATACGATATCACTTTTATGAAACGTTTAGCCCGATTTTTCCGTACGAATAGAAAAAGGAGGAAATGCTAATGATGACGCGTTATATTCGTTACCTAGATTCGCTCGAAGCCATCAAAACGGCGACCAAGTGGGCACTCACTGACGACTTCCGGCGTTTGATGGCCGTCAACTACGCCATCCATGACACCCCGTTCGACCCAAATCGGTTTGAACAGGCGCAGGCGGCCGTCAAACAGAAGACCGGTTTGTTCTCCAAATTTCGCGGTAGCAACAACCTCGTCTGGTTATCGTTTCTCGACGCCAAGTATGAAGACGTCGGCCCCGCGATTGACGAAGCACTTCGTCTCGACACGCTGCTCGACCGAAAACATTTCCGTTTCAGTGCGCTGCGGCCATTCCTCGCGAGCCAGTTGATCAACGTCGACGAGCCGGAACGCAGGCTCGATGAGGCAAGCGCCCTCTATCAAGCATTTAAACGCCAGCATCCGTGGCTCACGAGTGAAGAGGATCTGCTGTCGGCACTCGTCCTCGTGCAAGCGTTCGACGACCACACTGAACTGAACGAGCGCATCGAATCGTATTACGAGGCGTTGAAAGTCCACTTACCACGCTCGAACGAACTGCAACTCGTATCGCATTTGCTCATGTTCAGCAAGTTGGGCCGAGATGACGCCTTCGCTCGCTTCTTAGACTGGCGCACCCGCCTTGAAAACCAACAGCTTGCCGTCAAGAGTGAGCAGCTGCCATCGCTCGCCTTGCTCTCAATCGTCTCGGCACCAAACGACCAAGACGAACAAGCGATCCTCGATATCACGAACGCTGAAAAAGAGCAGCAGCGCTGGTTCAACACGCACGGACTAAACGTCGCCATCCAACTCGTCGCCGCGGAACATATAACCGAAGATGCGAGCGACCTGCTACTGAACGGGACGTTCGCTCATTTGCTGGCGATGCAACAAGCGGCCTCGGCGGCAGCAAGCGTCGCCATCATCGCGAGCACCTCGTCAAGCGACTAAAAAAAGAAGGGTTGCCCCTTCTACGTGTAAAGGTATATGCTCAAACAGATTAAAACGAACACCGAGTTCATAATCTCAAAGATCCCGATTTTCATAATTGGGATCTTTTTGCCGTAGAAAACGATCGCCCGGACGAGGCTCGGCGCGTATGCGAGCGCGAGCAGCGGATAGCCGAACGCGATGAACAATACGACGAGCATGAGGTGATACCCCCACGAGATGTTCCGGTACAACGCGCTCTTCTTCTCCCGAATCATCGTCTTGACGTAAAAGATACTGCCGAGGAAATACAAGTACGGCAAGATGAACAGCCAAACAATCGTCGCGCCCAACGTCTGCGCACCCAGATAATAACTCGCCATCCCACCGATACAAAATGACGTGACGGCACTGACGTCGTTCCAGACGTTGCGCTCGTCTTTAATTTTGGCGAAATAGGCGTTGACGAGACCGAACGGGATCATCGCGAGGACGAACCAGACGAGCCGCCATTCGGCGATGAACACAGGAATGGCAGCGACTGTCGCAATCACAAGATACGTCACGACCGTCCGCAACAGCTCAGCCGACTTCTTCCGTAGCTTCACGTATTGGAACAAGAAAAACGTGCCCATGTAGACGAACAACCAGGCGATAGCGAACGGGACATGAACGAGCGTCCATCCTCCGACGATGCCGCCGAGTAAGAACGGTAAAATAAGCATCGACCAGGCGCCGTGCTGTTTTGGAATCATCCATTTCATGTGACTCACTCCTTCTATAATCAGTTTAGAAGAACGGCGTGGGGAAAACTGTGACAAATTTTACAAAACAAAAAACGATCTCAGGCGAGATCGTTTTTTGGTGTTAGTTTGGTCACACTTGGTATGGCTACTTCGACAGCGTCTTCCGTCAACATCTTCGTGACGACACGACCAGCGATCGAGACCGCGATGAGCGTGTAGAGCGCGTTCGAGAGCGGCAAGTAGATGAGCGAGATCGCAAGAACAACCACATCGAAGGCGATGAGAATCGTTCCGACCGATACGCCGGACCACTTTGACAGACCGAGTGCGAATAAATCGTCACCTCCGGTCGCTCCACCTGACTTCAAGACGAGACCGAGACCGTAGCCGGTCACAATCCCGCTCGCAATCGCAGCGAACAGTGTCGCCGGCCAGACCTGGATGTCAAACGTCAACAGGTCGAGTCGATCCCACATCGCATAGCTGAGCGAAAGTGACGCCGCGGCAAGCACGGCTTGTCCGACGAAGCGCCAGCCTTTCCACCAAAGAGCGATTAAAAAGAAGGGGATGTCGAGTACGATCATCGAGATCGCCGGATCGATATCAAATAAATAGCGGCCGAGTAATGCTAACCCGACAAAGCCCCCTTCTGCCAAACCAAACTGTTCATTCAAATAATAATAACCGAACGCCATGATCAGCGTTCCGAGCACTATGGTAGCAACTCGTTTCATTCCGATTGTCCTCCCCGTTTTCAACGGAGAGGAGGATCCTCAGTCGTAGCCGCGGTTCCATCTGTTCCATCTCCGATCTTCCGTTTGTTGATTTTTTACATCGATGTTCGTCTGTAAAAACTCAACGCTAGAAGTCCGGCAATTGAAACAGAGGCCATGTCCTCTCGGTGTCCATAAAGACCTTCCTTTCCCAAATTGCGCGTAATCATGAGACTATTTTAACATACTCTCGCGACTATTTCATTAAATGTACATTTAGTGTAGATTACGTTTCGGTAAATCCTTCTTCCCGAACCACCACCAGTTCCAGTCGCCGAACAGTTTCATCAAGGACGGGACGAGCAACATCCGGATGATCGTCGCATCGATGAAGATTGCGAGCGCGATACCGACCCCGAGCTGTTTGATCGGGCTGACACCGGTGAAAGCGAACGCGCCCGTGACGACGATCATGATAACCGCGGCCGACGTGATAATCTTGCTCGTCTTCGCAAGCCCCATCTCGGTCGCATAGTCGTTATCCCCGGTCTCGCGGTAATACTCCTCGATCCGTGAGACGAGGAACACCTCGTAGTCCATCGACAAACCGAATACGAGCGAGAAGATGAACACCGGCGTCAAAATACTGATCGTCTCGGCGTCGTAGACGTAGCCCGACTCAAAGATGATGACCAACAACCCAAACGTCGCCCCGAGTCCGAGCACGTTCATGATGATCGCCTTGATTGGAATCAAGATCGAGCGGAACGCCCACATGAGGATGACCATCGTCGCTAAAATCACGGTCACGACCGCATAGGGGATGCTGTCGTAAATCTCTTCATAGATTTCTTCGTTGAAGGCGGCCGGCCCGCCGACGTCGAAACCTTGGTCGCGCCAATCGCGGACGAACGCCTGCGCCGCTTTATCGCTCGGCGGCACGTCGAAGCTGACGTTGACGAGCGCGAGGTCGGTATTCCCTTCGAGCGTGACGAGACGTTCAAACGCCTCGAGCTGTTCCGGGGCGACTTGAACGAGCTGTTGGAATTCCGCAGCTGTCAGATTTGATGCGGTCAAGAACGTCGTGACGTTGTCGACGATCGGGTCTTCATTCAACTCGTCCGTGAGGGTTGTCAACTCGTCAAGAATCATCGAGTCGGTCAAATCGTTCGTCTCAAACAACAGCACCGCATCGGTCGACGTCTCGCCGAACACATCGTCCCACCGCTCGAGGGCGGCCCGTGATTCGTACGACGTCGGGAGCGCATCGGCGTCCGGGATGTTCAGTTCTAAGTCGCGGACGAACCAAAGGCTCGGCAACAAAAGGAGCAACGCGACGAGCGTCATCACGACCGGACGCTTCATGACGAACCGGGCCAACTTTTGCCAGCGCACTTCAGAGCGCGTCTCGTTCGTTCTGATGAGACGTCCTTTATTGATGGCATCGCCGACGATATAGAGCGCCGACGGCAAGAGCGTGAGCGCCGACAAGACGGCACCCGCGACTGCAATCAAGGCACCGAGCGCGATCGCTTGAAACACATCGACTTGAATGAACAACAGTCCGGCGAGCCCGACGAAGACGCACAGTCCTGAGAACAGGATCGAGCGACCAGCCGTCGCGACCGTCCGGACGATGGCCGCTTCTCGTGACAGTCCTTTGGCGAGCTCTTCACGGTAACGGTTGACGAGCAGGAGCGAGAAGTCGATTCCGAGCGCAATCGCAATCATCGCGACGGCGTTCAATACGAAAATCGATAGCTCCATCGTCTGCGTGAAGAAGAAGAGCGATCCCGCCGCGACGATGAACGTGATCAGTCCAACGAATAAGGGCATGAAAGCGGCAAGCGGTGTCCCGAAGACGAGCAGGAGGACGACGAGCGCGACCGGGATCCCGATCAATTCGGCCCGGATCAAGTCATTTTTCGATGCCTCGTTCAAATCTTGGGCAAAGACCGGCTCCCCGGTCAAACGGACTTCCGTGTCCGTATCTCGAATCAATTCAGCGCGAACGTCGGCGATTGCCGACTCGGCCGCTTCCTGGTCCTCGAACTCGAGCACGAAGTACGCGGCGTCACCCGAGCGCGCGTCCGGGTTCTCTGCTGGCGTGATGACGCCGTCGACGCCCGTCACAGATTCGAGTCGTGTTTTTTGTTCGGCCATGACCGTCTCTAAGTCACCGCCTTCAAGCAAGACGATCATCGAAGCGCCGGCCCGGTCGAACCGATCGTTCAACGTGTCCTCCACTTGCGCGAAGCGGCCATCTTGAACCGCAAACCCGTTTCCTCGCAATTCCCCAGGCAACTGCAATCCGAAGTAAATCGAGACCGCTAATAACACAGTCCACACGGCGACCACCCAAAAGCGCCACCGCACCAAATTTTTACCTAACCGTTCCATCCAAGTCCACCCCTCTCCATCTAAGAAGACTGTTCCCGTTTCGCACGAGTTTCATCAAGTCTTCGCAAAAAAAATCCTGAACCGTGAGTCCGGTCCAGGAACGTCAACGCTCGAACACTTGTAGCCAACTATGGCAAAATCGTTGAGGCTTCGATAATACGACGAGGCGGTCTCCCGACTCATCAAGCAACATCACTTTCAATAATTCACTTTCGGCACATACTTCAGAAGCAAACAGTTGACGGTCACGATTGAACAGTTGGAACGACGTCGTCGACGTGATTGCTGTCGTCGCACCGATCTGGTCGACGATGACCGTATCACGGTCGCCGCCGTAAGGAATCGTCCATCGTTCACCCGCTTCGACCTGCTCGACCATGAATTGCTGATTCAATTCATCGTAAAGCGTGACGAGGCCTGGGGCCGTGAACCGCTCAAAATCATAAATCGGATGATAGGCTAACTCGATGATGGCGCCAAACTCCGGCGTCTCCTCATAGCGGCTATAGCGGAACGTGTGGTCGGTCATGTTTAACGCCACGATGTCAGATTCCGCCGAGTAGAGAAATAAATCGTCTCCTCGCCAATGACATAAATTGCTGAACCAATCGTCATGAAACGTTTTTGGGATTGGGTGACACTCCATCATGCCTTGCTTTAAATCAATGACTCCATACGTTTGCATGTCTCGGAACAGCGCGACGGCTTTTTTTCCATGTGGTTCAATATATAGTGCGCACGGTGCCCATTTCCACTCGAGTTCCCATCTGATTTGGAACGTTTCGTCGAAAAAGACAAATCCAGTTTGCGCCAAATACAACATCCATCCTCCACCGACGCGCTCTAACCATTCAACCGTCTGATGAAACTGATAGTCTGCTACTTGTTTGTACATTTGATCACTTCCTAGTTTCAGCTTAGCAACGACCGAACGGTTTATCGATTTTGAATGTGTTCACACGACACATTCTCGCTCGGTCCGTTTTTGCTGTATACTGGCTGTAGCAAACCTGAATTTAGAAAGGAGAAACCACATGCGCCCACTACAACTGTCTCCCGAGACGGCGGTCGAGCTTGCCAAAAAGTTGAACGTACCGCTTGAAGAACTCATGCATATGCCAAAACATATCCTCGTTCGGAAGATGATGGAGCTTGAAGCATCCAAGACCGAACCGAATGAAGAAAAGGAGACGGAATGACGTCTCCTTTTTTTGTTACCCTTGTTTATTCTTCCGCTTTTTCGCGACGTACCAAAGTCCAAGGATGGCAAGCGCAGCTCCACCGGCGACGGCGTACTTGCTGTAATCCGGACGGCGTTCTGTCACGACGAGCGTCGACAGCGGCGCGACGGTGAGGTGCCGGTCTTCGACGAGGCGTGGCGCCGTCAAGTTGACGGTATGGTCCTCGACATGAACTTCGAACTTGCCTGCTGGCAGCTTCACGTCGACCGGTACTTCGAGTCCGTTATGGTAGACGAGATGACGCTCGACATAACCTTCGACGTGACGATGAAGTTCGTAGGCGATTATCCCTTCTTCTTCGTCAAAGAAACGTAAGTGCTTTCGAATCTGTTCGGTGTTCTCGAGACGGAACAACGGATACTGTTTGCGTAAGTTGATCAAGCCTTTCACATATTCGACGCTCGGCGTCTCTTGCTCGGCCCGGGTCCAGTCCAATCGGTTGATGACCTCGCCCGATTTGAAACTGTTCTCATCCCCGTCTTTCGTGCGGAAAAACTCTTGCCCGCTATGAAGGAACGGAATGCCTTGGCTGAGCAGGACGATCGTCGTCGCAAGACGATGACGGCGGCGGCGCGTCGTCTCATCGTCGTCAGGACTAGCGGCGGCAAGTTTGTCCCAAAGCGTCAAGTTGTCATGGCATTCGACGTAGTTGACGACTTGGTTCGGCTCATCGGCGAAACTTTGACTCGTGACCGCACCGGCGATCCCGCGCTTCACGTCAGCCGTCAGCTCGGCGTTGCCGCTGATCCAGCCCGGCAAGTCTTCGATGAATACGTCACCACGGATTCCGTCCCGGATCGCATCGTTGAACTGAGCGATACGTGGCATTTTACGGGCGTTGTGTTGGTTTGCCTTCTTACGAACTGCCAGTGGTGTATCGAGATCCCAGCCTTCTCCGGTGATGAGGATCGATGGATCAATCCGATCGAGTGCTTTGCGGACCTGGTTCATCGTCTTGACGTCATGCAGCCCCATCAAATCAAAGCGGAAGCCGTCGATCATGAACTCTTTGGCCCAATACGAGACACATTCGACGATCAGTTTGCGCATCATCAACCGCTCCGACGCTGTATCGTTGCCGCACGCCGAGCCGTCGGCAAGCGTCCCGTCCTCGTTCAATCGATAATAGTAGTCCGGCACAAACTGGCCGAGCGGTGTCGTCAAGGCGTCATACGTATGGTTGAACACGACGTCCATGATGACGCGGATGCCGCGGTCATGGAGCGCTTGGATCATCGCCTTCAACTCGAGGATCCGGGCGGCCGGGTCATCCGCTGTCGAGGCGTACGAACCTTCGACCGCGAAATAATGGACCGGGTCATAGCCCCAGTTATAGTTCGACTCGCTTTCCCGCGACTCGTTGACCGAACCGTAGTCAAAGAACGGCATGAGTTGAAGGTGGGTCACGCCGAGCGCTGTGATATAGTCGAGCGCTGTCGGGTATCCGTTTTTCGTCTTCGTGCCGGCCTCGGTCATCCCGAGGAATTTACCTCGGTGCATGACACCGCTGTCCGGATGGCTCGTCAAATCTCTCACATGTGCTTCATAAATGACCGCTTCTTGCGAAGAGTGGAAGAGCGGACGTTCTTTGACCCAATGGTCCGGGTTGATTGAAGACGGGTCGAGCAGGCAGCCCCGCTTCCCGTTGACGCCGACGACTTTCGCATACGGATCGAGGGATTCGATGCGCTTACCATCAACGATTGCCTCGAACACATAAAACTGACCTTCGAATTGCGCCCGGTCAAGCTCGACCATCCATGTCCCTTTTTCAGCCCGTTCGAGCTCGATGCGGTCAAACTTACGCGCCCGCGCCGTACGATAAAGCTTCACTGTCATTTGCTCGGCTACCGGCGACCACACCCGCAGACGGATGAGTTCACTTTTAAACGTCACCCCAAGGTCTTTTCCATGATACGCAACGTGATCCAAGTCTACATTTGTCTGTCTATCGATTGTATGTTCCATCGTTTCACTCCTTCACTGCTTCAAATCTGCTATCATTATAACAAAACCCATACAAAGGATGGATGAAACATGGCAAAAGACAATTCTTTTGATATCGTGTCAGAAATGAATCTAGAAGAAGTGAAAAACGCGATCCAAATCGCCGAAAAAGAAATTTTGAACCGTTACGACTTTAAAGGGTCGAAGAGTGAGATGTCACTCGATAACGGTGACCTCGTCCTCATCTCAGATGACGATTACAAACTCGAACAGTTAAAAGACGTCATGATTTCGAAGTTGATCAAGCGCGGCGTGCCGACGAAAAACCTCGACTACCAAAAAATCGAACGCGCACTCGGCGGTACCGTCCGTCAACGTGTCAAGTTGAAGAGCGGAATCGATAAAGACGATGCCAAGAAAATCAACAACGCCATCAAAGAGTCGAAGTTGAAAGTGAAATCACAAATTCAAGACGATCAAATTCGTGTGACGGCCAAGTCACGGGATGACCTACAAGCGGTCATGCAACTCGTCCGTGAGCTCGAGTTATCGGTCGATGCCCAGTTCACGAACTACCGATGAAACTCGCCATCATCAGTGACCCGCACGGTTCGTTTGATGATTTGAAAGCCGTTCTCAAGGCGGTCAGGCGCGAGACCGAGCACATCCTCTGCCTCGGCGACTTGTACGAGTGCCATATCGGCAAAAAACGGCGCAACGAACGGTTTCATGACGTCTCCGACGTCATGACGTTTGACGAGCAGTATGAGGCGCTCTTGACGTTCCCGAGCCTGCGCGGCAATCAAGAAGAACGGATTGACGAAGTGCTCATCGTGTCGCACCCTGTCAAGACCCGCATCTCATTATTGCCTGAACAGACGACGCTCGATGAGGCGCTGTTCTTACATGGTCACCAAATCGATTGGAGCGCCGACTGGGAGCCGGTCATCGAGAAAGGCAAGTATCCGCTCGTCTTCATCGGGCATAGTCATATTCCCGGTATTTACCGGAAAGGACGCTCGATTCCATGGGAAATCGGAACACCGTTCAAGTTGAAGAAGAAGCGCTACGTCATCAACGTCGGCGCAGTCATCTTCGACCGGGAATGGTGTTTGTATGATACGAAGACGCGAACAGTCACGCGGATGAAGGCGTGACACAACAAAAGGGACCTTTCGCAGGTCCCTTTTGTCGTGTTTACATTTCTTCTGGAGCTTGGACACCGATCAAACGGAGTCCTTCCGTCAAGACGATCGTCACGGCTTTGACGAGCGCGAGACGCGATTGTTTGCCCGCATCTTCTTCAAGCACACGGACGTGGCCGTAATACTTGTTGAACGATTGCGCCAAGTCGAGGACGTAACGGCTGATGATCGACGGCTCACGGCGCTCATGGGCACGCGTGATGACGTGTGGGAACGCGTTGAGCATCGTCACGACGCCCCACGTGTGGTCATCGTCCGCACCTGCGAACGTCGAACCGTCGTAGTTGCCTTTACGGAGGAGCGAGTTCGCCCGTGCGTTCGTGTACTGCACGTAAGGTCCCGTCTCCCCTTCGAACTTGAGCATGCTGTCGAGGTCGAACTCGATGTTGTTGATGCGCTCATTCTTCAAATCGTGGAAGATGACGGCGCCGACGCCGACCATACGAGCCACGTTCTCTGCGTTTGGAAGCTCAGGGTTCTTCTGTTCGATGTTAGCTTGCGCTTTCTCGATCGCTTCTTTCAATACTTCTTCAAGCAGGACGATGCGGCCTTTACGTGTCGACATCTTCTTCCCTTCTTGCAAGATCAAGCCGAACGGTACGTGGTGCATGCCGTCGACGAAGTCGTAACCGAGCTTGCGTAGTACCGAGAACAACTGTTTGAAGTGGAGCGCCTGCTCGCCACCGACGACGTAGTTCGCTTGGACGAAGTTGTACGTCTCATGACGATAGACGGCCGCAGCCAAGTCACGTGTCGCGTAAAGCGTCGCGCCGTCTTTCTTTGTGATCAGGCAAGGTGGTAAGTTCTCGTCTTCAAGCGAGACGACCATCGCCCCTTCACTCTCGACGAGCAGGTTCTTCTCTTCGAGCATGGCGACGATCCGGTCCATCTTGTCGTTGTAGAACGCTTCACCGTGGAAGCTGTCAAACTCGACACCGAGGAGATCGTATACTTTTTGGAACTCTTTGAGCGACTCGTCACGGAACCATGTCCACAGTTCGGTCGCTTCAACGTTACCGTCCTCGAGCTTTTTGAACCAAGCACGGCCCTCGTCTTCAAGCTCAGGCTGAGTTTTCACTTCTTCATGGAAGTGAACGTATAGCTTTAAGAGCTCAGCAATCGGATTTGCCCGGACCGCTTCCTCATCGCCCCACTTCTTATAAGCGACCATGAGTTTCCCGAATTGTGTACCCCAGTCACCGAGGTGGTTGACACCGACGACGTTGTAGCCGTTTTTGCGAGCGATCTGGTTGATGGCGTTACCGATGACCGTCGAGCGCAAGTGTCCCATCGAGAACGGTTTGGCGATGTTCGGTGACGAGAAGTCCGTGACAATCGTCTCGTTGCGTGTCGCATGCGTCGCGTAATCCGCTTGCTCGTCGAGAACCACGTTAATGATTTCCTGCGAGACGACGCCACGGCTCAAGAAGACGTTCACGTATGGACCGGCCGCTTCAACTTTTGTGAACAGTTCGTCGTTCAATTCACCGGCGATGTCAGTCGCAATCATGACCGGCGCTTTCCGGTACGCCTTGGCGAGTTGGAAGCATGGGAACGCGAGATCCCCGTGCGCCTCATG
>NZ_LYTG01000067.1:0-28490 GCF_001816105.1 Exiguobacterium sp. SH31 | reverse complement strand
GGGGCCCCCGGCTACGCCTACTCGCTTCGGATAGCATCTCAAAAGTGCGTTTCGCGATGTTTGTCAGCCCAGGCTCTCACCAATCCCTAGGTCGCTTTGTTGACTAAACGATCGTTACTCTCTTTTTCATCGACTTTCGTCTATGTGGTTGAAAAGCAACTTCATTATAGAGGATATTTGATGTAGACTCAATGCTAGAATTCAGCCATTATGATGAATAGGCAGGACTCGGGCGCAACCGTGCCGAATCTCCTACCATACATATGAGAAGACTTTTCCCACACAGGAGGGAACTATGAATCATTTTCGCAAGATGTCCGTCCTCGGTTGGAGCATTTGGAGTTTGATCGTTTTACTGACCATCACTTTGTTTACAACCGGTGTCCTTGATGTTCCGGCGATCGAGCCGCTTCCGTTCATCTTGATCGCGTTGCTCGTCATCATTTTCCAAATGGACTCGATTGAACGGAAAGGCGTCTATTTCACGTTTTCAGAAAGCATCGTCCTCATCATCTTTTTATTCTTTGATTTTGAGACGGCGCTCCTCGTCAACCAAATTGGACTCCTCGTCTTTCAGTTCGCCAACTTAAAACCGCGCGTCGCGCTCCGCCGCTTCCGGTTCACTTATCCGTGGAACGCGATCACGTCATTTTTAGAAATCGCCATCCCGGCAAGTGTTTACTTGGCACTCGGCGGTGAGACCGGTCTTGGCTTCTATTCGCAGGATTCGTTCGTCCCGCTCCTCGGTCTGATCAGCGCCATCATCTTGAACACGATTGTCCAAAAATATCAAGTCGGCTGGTGGTTCCGCGTCGATATTCCGGTCCGAGATTTTCTGAGTATCGCTTTTTACACGTATATCGTCAGTTTCGTCTTCATCTTTGCCGCGTCGTTCTTCCGTGAGACGAACTTGCTCGTCGTCAGTAGCATCGCGGCCGCCCTCACGTTCTTTATTAAGCGGTTGATGATTCAAAAAGGGCGCCAGGACGCGTTCAAGTCATTGATCGAACAGTACGATGAAGCGAAAGAGGCAGTCTCCCTGTCTCAAAGCGAGGCTCAGGCGATTGAAGTGTTCTTGAGTCAATGTGAGCGCCTCAACCAATATGATAAAGGGTTTGTCGAGTTCGTCCTGTTCGACCGAACGCTCTATTTCGATTTGTTGACGCGACAGCCAATCGACCGTCCGCTCGTCTTCGACTTGATGGATGCGCGCCATCCACACGCCAAGTCTGTCGATTATGAGATGCGTTTCGAATGGGACGCAGCGTTGTCAGATGCGTTTCATGACGACTACCACAGCTTCATCTCGGTCCAGTCAGAAGAGATTGACGGGATCCGCACACGCATCGTCATGATCGGTGAACACGTCTATGGCTATCCGCCCATCATTCAAAACGAGATGGTAAAATTGTTGAAATCATTCAACCGAACGATCAGCCGGTGCCACGAACGCGACCGCCTATACACGGAAAGCCGCACCGATAGCTTGACGCTGCTCGCCAACGCGCGCGCGTTCTACGAGTATGGGATTCAACAAATCTCGGACGGTTCGATGTACCCGATCTCGGTCGCGATGCTCGACATTGACTTCTTTAAAAAAATTAATGACACGCACGGTCACCAAGTCGGAGACAGCGTGCTCCAAGAGTTCGGGCGGCGAATTCGGCAAGTGCTCCGGACCGATGACTTTGCGGCCCGTTACGGGGGCGAGGAGTTCATATTGCTGCTCAATCATTGCGACGTCGACCAAGCCGTCGATATCGCCGAACGGATTCGGCAGAAGATTGAAGATAAGCCGTTCCGTGTCGATGGGGTCGATATTCCCGTGACCGCCTCGATCGGTGTCGATACGATTCAAGCGTTCGGCGACAAACGGCTTGACGATACGATCCGTAACGCTGACCGGGCCCTTTACGTCGGCGGTAAGTACGCCGGTCGTAACCGCGTCGCCCATTACAACTTTTTGACGACATGACTTCCCCCCGCGTCCACTGGCGCAGGGGGATTTCTGTTGACAACCCGATTTGAAACAGGTACGTTAGGAAACGTGTCTAACAACTACATCATGACGACTTTTTATCAAGAGAGACGGAGGGACTGGCCCTTAGATGTCTCGGCAGCGGGTAACCTGTGCCAAATCCAGCGAGCGTTCTGCTCGAAAGATGAAAAGGGTGTCTCTTACAGAGAGAGCCTTTTTCGGAAGGCTCTTTTTTTCTATTCTATTAAATGAGGTGAATCAATTGGAACAACCAACAGCTAACAAATGGGCACTCTTGCCTTTGCTCGTCTTCCTCGTCTTCTTCATCGGAGCAGGTATTTATTATGGCGACTTTTACAAGTTTCCGGTACTGATCGCGGCGTTGATCGCTTTAATTGTCGCTGCGATGATGACGAAAGGAAGCGTCACTCAGACCGTCGAGCGTATCGCACAAGGCGCCGGTAATCCAGGCATCTTGATCATGATATTCATCTTCCTGCTCGCCGGCGCGTTCTCGAGCGTCGCCGGTGCAATCGGTGCGATTGACGCGACGGTCAATGCGGCCTTGACGTTCCTGCCACCGTCACTCTTACTGAGTGGACTGTTCGTCATCGCTGCTTTCATCTCGATGGCGATGGGCACATCGACCGGTACGATTGCCGCGCTTGCCCCGATCGCGCTCGGCATCCATCAAGAGAGCGGGGTCAATATCGCAATCGCGGCCGCGGCCGTTGTCGGCGGGGCAATGTTCGGAGACAACTTGTCGTTCATCTCGGATACGACAATCGCTGCCGTAAGGACACAACGGACGAACATGCGCGACAAGTTCCGGACCAACTTTTGGATCGTGCTCCCGGCCGCAATCATCACGACTGTCCTGTTAGCCGTTCTCTCAAGCGGAGAATCGACGATTGAAGTGGCCGCGTTCGAATGGTACAAATTGATTCCGTATCTCGCCGTCATCGCCCTCGCCTTGACCGGACTGAACGTCATCCTCGTTTTGCTCGGCGGCATCGCGCTCGCTGGCATCATCGGGCTGATTGACGGAAGCTTGGCCGTCACGACTTACGTCACGGCGATGGCCGACGGCATGATGGGGATGGCCGAGATTTCGCTCTTGACGTTATTCATGGGCGGACTCGTCGGGCTCATCTCATATAACGGTGGACTCACCTATTTACGAGACGCACTCACGTCACGGATTGAACGCCGGGCTGGTGCGGAATGGAGCATCGCCGGGCTCGTCAGTGCGACGAACGTCGCGACGGCGAACAATACGATCTCGATTCTCGTAGCAGGCCCGCTTGCCGCGAATATCGCCGATACGTATGACATCGAACGGAAAAAGTCAGCGAGCGTACTCGACATCTTCTCGTGCGGGGTACAAGGACTTCTGCCTTACGGGGCGCAGCTCCTCATCGCCGCCGAGTTGACGAACACGGCGTCACCCGCCCTCGTCCCGTATATGTTCTATCCGTTCCTCCTGTTCATTTGCGGAGGTTTGGCGATCGTCTTCAACTTCCCACGTTTCAAAAAAACCAACTGAGCAAAAATCCTCGAAGGCGGCCGCCTTCGAGGATTTTTATGTTCTCGCTTCACGTTTACGTTTGAGCTCTTCGTTCCGTTTTTTGAAGGCGCGCCGTTTGAGAAGTTCTTCGAGACCCCGGCTAATCGCCCACAATACGAGCAAGAGCAAGCCGAGCATCGACAAGCGGAACGGGCTTTGGATGAACTCTTGCCACTGATCACCGATGACCGAGAAGATGATGACGACGAGCAGTTTCCCGAATCCGGCCGCCAATACGAACGTCCGGAGCGGCATTTGAATCAAGGCGAGTAAGTACGTGATCAAACTGACCGGGATGAACGGCAACGAATATAAGAATCCGAGCGAGATTGGACTCATATGGTTGATGCGATCGAGCCAATAGACACCCTGTTTATGTTTTTCGAGCCAACGCGTCATCGGTTTGCGGAACACGTAACGGACGGCGGCGAACACGAGGAGTGTCCCTGCCAAGCTGCCGATCCACGATAAGAGCACACCGAGCCAGAAGCCATACGTGGCCGCGTTCGCCGAGATGATCAAGACGAGCGGGAGAAACGGGAAAATCGCTTCCAGGAACGGGGCCCCGAGTCCAGCCCAAGGACCTCCCGGCAGTCCTTGGAGCCATTCAATGATGTTCAATATATATTGTTGGAGTGATGTGAGCATTTCAGTTTCCACCTTCGGCTTTCGTTACTACCTTTTACCCGAATTCGTTCAAGAGGACGCATCTCCCTGCTCTCCTCAAAAAAAAATAAAAAGTATTTGCGAAATTTCACTGTGATATCTATCATATAATAATGGACTTGTGGTTGCAGGCAAGTTCATTCGTCGAACGACACAACCCAACGTTCGTTTTCCTGCAAAAAACTGAACACAGGGGAGCAATAACATGGAAACAAAACCAATGCGGGTCTTGCTGTACTATAAGTACGTCAACATCGAAGACCCAGAAACACTAACACAACAACACCTCAAGTACTGTAAAGACCTCGGGATCAAAGGGCGTATCTTGATTTCTTCCGAAGGAATCAACGGAACGTGCTCGGGCACTTGGGAACAAACCGAACAGTACATGAACGATTTGAAAGCCGATCCATACTTCAGCGACATCGAGTTCAAAATCGATGAAGTCGAAGAGCATGCTTTCAAGAAAATTTTTGTCCGTCACAAACAAGAGCTCGTGACGTGGCGCTTTGATGGTGAGTTCGACGTGCCGAAACAACACGGTGCGTATCTCGAACCGGCAGAATGGAAAGAGATGATGAATCGCGACGATGTCGTCATCCTCGACGTTCGTAACAACTACGAGTACGATCTTGGCCATTTCAAAAATGCGATCAAAATCGACGTAGAGGCTTCTCGTTACATGCCAGATTGGCTTGAGGAGAACAAAGACCTCTACGAAGGGAAAACACTTCTCACGTACTGTACCGGAGGCGTCCGTTGCGAGAAATTTACCGCATATATGCGTGACCAAGGTCACGACAACATTTTCCACTTAAAAGGCGGCGTCGCCATGTACGGCAAAGACGAAGCAACACAAGGGGAAAACTGGGACGGCGAGCTTTACGTCTTTGACGAGCGCATCAACGTCCCAGTCAACACGGTCAATCCGTCAGTCGTTTCAACGTGCATGCACTGTGGAACGAAGACGGTCCGTTACGTTAATTGTGCCAACCCGGAGTGCAATGCCCAACACTTCTGTTGTGAAGAGTGTGAACCCAAACAGATGCGTTCATGCTCGAAAGAGTGTCAGGAGCATCCACGCAACCGCTATATCATCGAGAATATTGCGGAACAACTTCAAGAGACTGAAGGCGTCGTCGGGTAACAAAAATCGACCGAATAGCGTCGCGGGCATTTGCCCGCGACGCTATTTTTGACAGAAACTTTACGTCTAGCGCGGCATGGAATCGGGTATAGTGTAGATACTATTGTCAGACAGGAAGTGACTGAATTGCTCTTTAACGAACCGTTACTCGCCGCAATACTGGCCTGGTTTATCGCCCAGGCGGCCAAACTTGTGACCGAACTCATTCGAACACGTGACTTTGAACTTGAAATCATGTTCGCCTCAGGCGGAATGCCAAGCTCCCATACCTCGACCGTCGTCGCGCTCGCGACCGCGATCGGCCGGGCTGAAGGCCTCGACTCAAGCATGTTCGCCCTCGCGCTCACGTTCGCGACGATCGTCATGTACGACGCGACCGGCGTCCGTCAAGCCGTTGGTTTCCAAGCCCGTCTATTGAACGACTATTTTAAAGGGATCAAGCACGACACGCCAATCTTGAACGAACTCGTCGGCCATACACCGTACCAAGTCATCGTCGGCGCATTGCTCGGCCTCGTCGTCGGACTATTTTTCCCAATGTAAACGATACACATGTCCAGGCATGTCGGTCCCCTCTCAAAAACTGTCCATCTTTTTGTGAACTTTCACAACAGAGACGGTATAGTGATAAAGAGGAGGAATCGACATGCCTTTTTTACAGAAATCATATGAATCACTCGACACGCTCGCCGAAGCGATCGGGCAAGCGATCCGCGCACCGATCACGATCGAAAATCGCCACCATCAGCTACTCGCCTATAGCACGCATCCCGACTCGACCGACCCGGCTAGAATCGCGACCATCATCGGCCGTCGCGTCCCGGAAGCCGTCATCGAGGATTTATGGGAAAGCGGTATCCTGCAAGAGCTGATCGACCGAGACGAGCCTGTCGTCATCCCAGCCCGGATGGCCATCGGTCTAGGCGAGCGCGCCGCCGTCGTCATCAAGCAGCAAGAAGATGTGCTCGGCTACATTTGGAGTCTGGCCCGGACGACCCCTTTCTCCGAGCAGGAGCTCACCGTCTTGAAGGAAGGGGCAAGTATCGCCAAGAAACTGCTCATGACGATCGCCATGCACGAACGTCGCATCGATGCCGAACTCGAGCGTTTCTTTTTAGAAGTGCTCGCTTCGCCATACCTTGCTTCCGCACATCGGGAGCGCTTGAACGAACTTGCCCCGATCGCCGTTGCGAGTCGCCTGACAATCATCGACTGCTTGCAGCCGATCACTCCGCAATTTGCTGAGCGGTTATTTTATGCGCTTGCGACACAAGAAGCGATCGAGGTCGTCCTCCACGCTATCGACGGCCAACAACTGCTCGTCTGGCATTATATGAAGTCCGAGCTGTCTGAAGAAGAGGCCGCCCTCCTCCAGTGGGCCGATCGCTTTGAGACCCAACTTCAAGACAAGTTCACTGACGCCGAACCTCGCCTCGGGATTAGCGGGCGTTTCTTCGAAAGCGATACGCTCTATGCCGCGACCGAGGAAGCAAGACGGGTCACATCGCTACGCCGGAAGTTCCCGTTCGAGCTCGCTAGTGCCCGGGCGTTCGAGCAAATTGGCATCTATCAACTCGTCCCCGATTTGTCCCGACGAATCGGCCTGCGCCTCGAGACGCACCCGACGATCGAACGGTTGCAGGCGTATGACCAAGTCCACCGCACCGAACTCGTGACGACGCTTGAATGGTATTTCTATTTTGAAGGGAACGTCAAACGAGTCGCCGCCCACCTCCATATCCATCCAAACACGGTCTTGTATCGGATTCGACGGATCGAAGAACTGACGAGCATCACCCAAGTCTCGCTCCCGGAACGGGCCGCTATTTATTTAGCGATCAAGGCCGGACAATATCGTCAAGACGACTGACCCCCACTTTGTGAAAAATCACAAAGTGGGGGTTGTCGCTTTTAGAATCCATGCTAAAGACAGCGATTTCACTTGGGTCTATACTAGAGGTGTGAACAAATTGTGTCAGCAGATAGAAAGGGGAACTACACATGAAAATCGGGGTATTGAAAGAGATTAAAAATAACGAAAACCGCGTCGCGTTGACGCCGATGGGTGCATCAGTCTTGACGGAACTCGGACACGAGGTGCTCGTCGAGACGGGAGCCGGCATCGGGAGCGGCTTCACGAATATGGAGTACATCGACGCTGGGGCAAGCATCGTCGATTCAGCACAGGACGTTTGGGGAGACGTTGAACTCGCCTTGAAAGTAAAAGAGCCACAGCCGTCAGAGTATCAATATTTCCGTTCAGACCTTACGCTCTTCACGTATTTACATTTAGCGGCCGAACCTGAACTCACGAAAGCGCTCGTCGATTCAGGCATGACCGCCATCGCCTACGAGACGGTCGAAGTCGACCGCACGCTTCCGCTGCTCACACCGATGAGCGAAGTCGCAGGACGGATGGCTGCTCAAATCGGGGCGCAAATTTTAGAAAAACCGCATGGCGGCAAAGGGATCCTCTTGTCAGGTCTTCCTGGAGTGCCTCGTGCGAACGTCACCGTCATCGGGGGCGGTGTCGTCGGGATGAACGCGGCCCGCATCGCGATTGGTCTCGGAGCCAACGTGACAATCATGGACATCAGCCCGGCTCGTCTCCGCCAAATCGACGACCAGTTCGGGAACACGATCAACACGCTCATCTCGAACCGCTATAATATCGCGAAGCAAGTCGCCGAAAGCGACCTCGTCATCGGTGCCGTCCTCATCCCGGGCGCGAAAGCACCTAAACTCGTCACGAAAGAGATGGTGCAACAAATGTCACCGGGGTCCGTCATCGTTGATGTCGCCATCGACCAAGGCGGGATCTGTGAGACGATCGATCATATTACGACGCATGACGCGCCGACGTACGAACGTTACGGTGTGCAGCATTATGCGGTCGCCAACATGCCAGGGGCAGTCCCGCGCACGTCGACGCTCGGTTTGACGAACGCGACGATGCCTTATATCGTCGAGTGCGCTCAAAAAGGAATCTTCCCGGCGCTTCGCGAAAATGCAGCGCTCCTCAAAGGATTGAACGTCATCGACGGTACGGTCACGTACGAAGCCGTCGCCCGCGACCTCGGCTATACATTCGTGCCGGCTTCTGAAGCGGTCACGAAGCAGCTCCACGCGTAATCGAACACATCCGAAATATGCGGACAGAAAGACGCTCGAACGATTGATTCGTTCGAGCGTTTTTTTATGCGTTTTCGACAGTGATATCCTCACCGATGATTTTCACTTCAGGTTCAAGTTCGATCTCAAACTTCTGTTTGACCGTCGCTTGGACGTGACGAATGAGCGAGATGTATTCAGTCGCTGTCGCCTGATTGATATTGACGATGAAGCCCGCGTGCTTGAGTGATACTTCCGCCCCGCCGATGCGCTTGCCTTGCAGTCCGCAATCTTGAATCAGTTTACCGGCGAAGTAACCGGGCGGGCGCTTGAACACACTGCCGCATGACGGATATTCAAGTGGCTGTTTCGATTCACGCTTATGCGTCAAATCGTCCATCACGTCTTTGATCGCTTCATAACCGAGCGGATCGAGTTCGAACGTCGCCTCTAAGACGATCAATCCTTCTTTTGAGACCCGGCTCGTTCGATAATCGAGGTCAAGCTCATCTTTCGAGAGCGTGAGTAGTCCGCCGTCTGGCGTCAAAACGACCGCACTCGCGATCACATCTTTCGTCTCGCCGCCGTAGGCACCCGCGTTCATATAGACGGCGCCTCCGACCGTTCCCGGAATACCGCATGCGAACTCCAGTCCAGACAGCTCTTCAGTGAGCGCCTGGCGCGACACGTCGATGATGGCCGCTCCTGCTTGGGCGATGATTCGGTTGCCGTCGCGGCGAATCGTGTTCAACTCGTTCAAGTTCAAGACGATGCCACGCAGGCCGCCGTCTCGAACGATCAAGTTGGAACCGAAACCGAGAATCATGAATGGTACGTTCTCGCGATGGGCGAGCTCAAGGACGGCTTGAACTTCTTCATACGTGTGTGGGGCCACGAAATAATCCGCTTTCCCGCCCAGTTTTGTATATGTGTGTGCTGACAGCGGCTCGTCTTGCTTGAAGCGCTCGGCCGGGATGATTGTGAGTAGTTGGTCTAAAAAGCTCATGCGTTGCCTCAATCCTTTACGGTCTATTTTATTAGTGCCGCAAGCGAAAAAGTTCGCCTCGGACACGTTGCTGAATGGTTTCAGTACGAAACACAGTATACAAATGTTTACCGAGAGTGACAAGCAACGTTTTCTTTACAATCTAGCGAATAGTTTATAACAATAATGATGTCGCGACGGCTACGACAATCGGGATTGTGAAATTATCCCAATCTCGATACGAAATCGCCTCTGTCAGCGTCGCTATGATGGAAATGATAAACCCATAAGTCACCACTTGCCACATCGGAATATCTTTCCACAAAAACAATAAAAAGAGTACCGCGTACGAACTTAAGAACATGGCCATGCTGCCTTGGAACGATCGCTTTTGCCCATACAGGTCATAGATCACCGTCCCGTATTTGCGTCCAATGAGGGCTGCTAAGCCATCTCCCCATGCCAATACGAGCGAGCCTGCTAAAAAGGCGAGCGGTTCCGTCTCGAAAAAGAAGAACAAGATGACGAGGAGTGCGATCGGGTAATAGACGGTCCCGAGCGACTTCCGCTCGGTCTGATGGACCGGAGACGGGCTCTTATATAGAAGCCACGCGTTTGCGAACGTAAAGAAAACGAGCGGTATGGCGGCGATGTACCATGTGTCCATCAACCAGACGGCGAGCAATGACCAATGCCCGACCGCAATATGTACGCTCTTTCGAATTGTCTCATCCGTCCAGCCGAGGCGCTTGCCAATCTGTTCGAGACCGACGAGAAACACCAGGACAATGACGATGGACAGAATAGAACTGACCCATTCATTCATCCTTGGACCACCTTTATGTGCGATTTTTATACGTATTCATTATACCTTAATCAGGCCAGAACCTAGCTTCCTTTTCAAACATTTGGTAGAATGAGGTCAAATGACTGTATAGCCCGCGAACGAAGTCGGCTATAGAAAGGATGCCTGTATGCGCGATGCAATTTCGATTCAAACGTTGGCTGATTGCCTTCACTATATGCGGGTTGGTGACGTCGATCGGGCCATCTCACTTTTTCCTGAAGAAGTGCGTGAGCATTTCCCGAAAGAGCTTCGTAAAATCCATTTGTTTCATATTGAAAAGAACGGATTGTCGATCAATCAAATCGTGGCCCTGGCCAACACACTGACCGGAGAACATTTGTCCGCGACGACGATTCAAAACTGGACGAAACGCGAAGTTCGCAAAATCATCGGTGTCCCTCGGGTCGGCAAAAAATATTCACTGCAACAGGCTGCGATCATTTATTTGCTCGACGACTTGAAGCATCTGTTTTCGCTCGAAGAGACGAGCTCGCTACTCGCACTCATCTTCAATAATCCCGACCGCGACGAAGACGACCTCATCTCCCCGATCGACTTCTACCGCTTGTACGCGGAGTATGCCAAGTCGACGAGCCCGATCGAGATGTTAGACACTCGTGCGAAGCGTTCGATCGAGAAGATGGGACATACCCATCCAAACATCATGCACGTCCTGAAGCTTTGTTTGTACGCGCACCGCGTGACGACACTCGAGATTGAGGCCAAACACTATTTAAGCCGCTTCATTTGAGCCAATCAAATGAAGCTTTTTTTGTAGAACGCAAAAAAACACCAGTCGCAGTGACTGGTGTTCGTCATATTGGTTAGACTGACATGGCGACCGGCATCCGTGATTTGACTGTCAACGTCTTCAAAACTGACAACAACTCGAACATCGAGAGCTGATCCGCCTCTTTCGTCAAACAGAAAGAATCGTCATCTTGTTTGCGAAGTTCCGCCACAAGTTTTCCAGCTTTATCGCGAACACTGAACTTGTAGCGTTCGACATCGTATTGAATCGTGTAGAGACCACGTTCATAGACGTTGTATTCACACTTTTTCCCGAATAACGAGAACTTGTCTTTCAATTGACCAATCGCTTGCCCGTCGTGGTTCATGACGACCCACTTTTGACAGTTCGGGATGTACTTCCCGTGAGCGATTTGCCGACCGGACAAGTTGTGCACTTGAACACTGCCCTCCGTGTCGCGGTGAACAGATCCGATTGCATCATTTGTTTCGTCATAAATGGTCGCCTCGCCTTGCGTAAAGACACAACCTTTTACATAAATTAATTTGCGCACCGCTTTTTCCTCCTACTACGTTCCAACCTCGATTTTTGTGTTTGTTCGGTTGGTCATTCTGTGAAACCCCAATTTAGTTTCTAGTAGTCGTGTTTCTCTGTTCAACTACTACATATTTCATATGACGAAGATGATTATTGCACCGTTTGAGGAAAAAGACAACCCCTTTTTCTTCGACACAATCCGCCAGTCTGTCAAAGCTGTGAACAGGCGCCACTTTAGCGCTTAAATCCAGCCTGTTTGAGCAGCTGCTCGAGCTCTGTTCTTGCAATCAGACGAACTTGATTTGGTTCGGCGAGTTCGTACGCACTATCCGTATAGGACGAGTTCGTGACGACCCATCCTTCGTTCGCCCCATAGTATGGAACGGACGCGGCTACTTGCTGGACCGCTTCGAGTCCGACAACTTTTTCATAGCGTTTTGCCTGGACCGCGATCGACCAGCCGTCCGACGTTTCAAGGAGCAAATCCGCCCCGAAATCACGTGACGCCGGCGTGACCGTCACGGTGTACCCGAGCGCTGTGAATACTTCTTCTAAAAATAGCTCAAACTCACGGCCGTCCATTCGATCAATCCGATCAATCGTCGACAGGCGCATCCGCCAGATGAGCCAAGCAATCCCGAGTGCGAGCACCGTGACGACACTCCACATCGGTGCTTCAAACCACCATAATCCGATGGCGATCAATAGGCTAAGCGCCATTCCTTTCACGTCAATCGTCCTCCCTACCGTTTCTTTTATTTACTTTACCGAATCAATGCAGGAAAACAAAGGGTCTTCTGTCGAATGTATTCCAAATGTACCCGTTTGATATAAAGAAGGAGGGATCAAACGTTAATGGAGAAAAGGATGTATCTCCAAAACGAACTGCTGCACGCTTTACCTTACGGCGTCGCGCTGATTACGAAGGACGGTACGATCGTTCAGGCGAATCGTCCGTTCATGGAGCAGTTTCCTGAAGACTTACAGACGAAAACGAATATTTTTCACATGGTCAACCAGTCACCTCTCACCATGGAATTGTCGCGCCGGATGGAGCAAGGACTTCCTTGGATATACGAGATGCCGACGATTCGCGTCCATGCGATCCCATATGAACATATATACATTCTCTCCATCGAGCCGCTCCCGCTCGACACGCGGGTCACGGTCCAACATAACGCCTTTGAGGCGATGATGCATACCGAACTCGACATGGCGATGATCATGACAGATGCCAATCTGCTCATCAATCGCTTCAATAAAGGAGCGACCGAGCTGTTCGGCTATGAACCTCACGAAGTGCTCTATGAGATGACACCGTTCGCCTTGTTCGAGTCGCGAGAACTGAGTGAGAAGCGGACGCATTATCAGGACGAGACGGAGCGCTTGTTGTCGTTCGAACAGATGCTGCGCGTCGCACTCGATCGTGGAGACAGAGAATGGAAGTTTCAGCGTAAAGATCGCACCCATTTTGTCGGCAAACTGTTCATGCAGCCGGTCTATGAACACAATCAAATCATCGGCTTCTTTTTCTTCGTCTTTGATGTCAGCCCTGAAATCGCGCTCAAAGGCGAACTGCTCCATAAAGAGCAGCGTTACCGCATGTTTGCTGAGTCCGTGATTGAAGCTGTCCTGTTTCACGAAGGGGGAACGATTCTTGACGCGAACAAGGCAGCCGAAACGATTTTCCGTATCCCGGCCGAGGACATGGTCGGACGCCAAACGATCGAATTTATCGCGGAAGGCTACCGGGCCGATGTCCTCAGACGGGTCCGTAATCACATTCAAACCCCTTACGAAGTCATCGGACGGCGCGAGGACGGTACCTTTTTAGAGATGGAAGTCTATCCGAAAGAAGTGACGTTCCAAGGCCAGACGCTCCGTGTCGCCGTCATGCGCGATATTAGTGACCGTAAAAAAGTCGAGCGCATGCTTGAACGAGAGAAAAATGCGATTGCTCGTCAGCGCGACATCATCCAATCGATTCTGCAAGCATCGAACGAGGCGTTCGTCTTGACCGAATCGAACGGTAGTGTCCTGTTCATGAACGTGCATGCCCGGCGCTTACTCGACCTGCCCGGCATCGCTCCGAACAAGATACAGGAACGCATCCCGCTCCTGACGACATTCCGGGGCCGTGATCGCACTGAAATGCTAAAGAAAATCGACCTCTTGCTCGACGGGTCGGCTCGTGAAGTATCGCTCCGTTTTTCGATTCCGCAACCGAACGATCGCGACGAACAGTATTATGAGATGTACGGAACCGGAATGGACACAAAACGGCAGATTGGGATGGATAGTGGCTTTTTGTTCGTCTTCCGCAACCGGACCGAAGAAGAGCGGATGGACCAAATCAAAAACGAGTTGGTCAGCACCGTCTCACACGAGTTGAGAACGCCATTATCTTCTCTATCGGGATACATCGAATTGATGCTGACACGTGACTTGTCGAAGGACAAGCGCGAGCGCTATTTAAAGACGATGGCGAAAGAAGCGAAGCGGTTGACGGACTTGTTGAATGATTTCCTTGATATTCAGCGCATGGAAGATGGCAATCAAGAGTATAAACAAGACCGCTTCGTCCTGAACGAGCTCGTCCGTGAAGTCGTCGAACGCTTCCGCGAGACGACTGACCACTCGATTCATTTCGATGATGCCGACGAGTTGCTCGTCCTCATCGCCGACAAAGACCGGATCGAGCAAGTCATCATCAACTTGCTTTCAAACGCCATCAAGTACTCACCTCACAGTCATGAGATTGAAGTTCGCGTCCGGAAAGAGCACAAGCAAGCCCACGTGTCCGTCCAAGATTTTGGAATCGGGATTCCCGAGCACGCGTTCGAAGAACTGTTCAAAAAATTCTACCGTGTCGACAACTCAGATACGCGTCAAATCGGAGGCACCGGCCTCGGGTTGTCAATCTGTAAGGAGATCATCGAGTCGCACGGCGGCAGCATCGAAGTCGAGTCGAGCGTAGGTGTTGGCTCGACGTTCACGTTCACGTTAGATGTAGCGGAGGAGACGTCATGAATCAATATGCCTTTACCGGTTTCCCAGGATTTTTAGCAGGAAAGCTGATTACCCATCTCGCGACATTGCCGGATCAGATCGGCACGATCTATGCGCTGCATTTGCCGGCACAACGACCAGAAGCTCTCGCTTTGAAACAAGACCTATTGGCCACGACTTCGCTTCAAGACGAGCAGTTAGTGCTTGTTGAAGCCGATATCACACTCCCGGAAGTCATTCTCGACCCGATCATGCGGTCGGTCATCGAACGGGAAGTGAATTATATCTTCCACTTAGCGGCCGCATATGACTTGAGCATCCCGTATGACGTCGGCTACCGAGTCAACTTGCTCGGGACGAAGCATATGACGGCGTTCGCCAAACGGGCAAAACATTTAAAGCGATACGTCTACTTTAGTACCGCCTACGTCTCCGGACGCCGCCAAGGGACCGTCTATGAGAACGAGCTATGGCATCGGGTCCAGTTTAAAAACCATTACGAGGCTACGAAGTATGAAGCGGAAGCCATCGTCTCCCGTGAACTCGGCTCGATACCCGCGACGATCATCCGTCCCGGTATCGTCATCGGTCATAGCAAGACCGGAGAGACGAAAAAGTTCGATGGCGTCTACTTCGTGTTGAAGTTGATGGACCAGTTGCGTCAAGCGGCGCCGCTCCCGTATATCGGACGGCAAAACATCGAAGTGAACCTCGTGCCGTATGACTACGTGGTCGAAGCGACTGCTTATCTCGCCCACGCCCCAGTCGGTCTAAAGCGCACGTTCCATTTGACCGACCCGTTCCCGCATGGGGCTCGGGAAGTGTACCGTATGATCCATGAAGCGATGTTTGGTCGCTCGCCTCGCGGAACGATTCCCCATTTCGCCGCAGAAACCGGATTTTCCGCTTTGCAGCTATCGGAACGATATGGGGTTCCAAAAGAACTGCTCGCCTATTTTAAGCATCAAGTCCATTTCGACACGACGCAGACGCTCCGGGCGTTAAACGGGACCGGCATCGTTTGCCCGGACTTACAAGACTACTTGCCTGACATCGTCGCCTATTACAACACACACAAAAAGCCCTAACCAGGGCTTTTTGTGTGTCCTCATCCAATTAACAACTTCTCTTTCGGGTAACGGATCTTCCGGTCCATCTGTCGTGCGACCGTGAACAGAATGGTCAGCGAGCCGACGCGACCGAGAAGCATCATGAACATGATGAGCCCTTTACCGGCGTCATTCAGTTCAGCCGTGATACCGAGCGAGAGCCCGACCGTCCCGAAGGCAGACACGGTCTCGAACAAGAGGGCGGTCGCAGGAATGTGATCATTCGTCAAAATCGTGAGTGCCGTGATCAGCAAGATAAAGAAGAAACTTGAGATGGCGACGACGTAGGCTTTCTTGATTTGGAACGCGTCGACCGTCCGTTCGAGAATGACCGTCTCTTTTTTACCGACGATGAACGCCCACATGTCCGCTAAAATGACAGCGACGGTCGTCACTTTAATACCAGATCCCGTTGATGCTGCTCCGGCCCCGATATACATCAAGATGAGGATTAAACCGATCGACACCGGCGCCATCATCGAGATGTCCACCGTATTGAATCCAGCCGTCCGTGTCGTCACCGCTTGAAAGAACGTGACGTTTAACGCCTCGCCAATCGGACGGCCGTAAAGTGCACCTTCCACTGATACCCACTCGAATAGCATAAGTCCGAACCAGGCAATCCCGTTGATGACGCCAAGCGAAGCAATCATGATTTTCGAATGCAGAGCGAGTCGCTTCCATCGTTTCACTTCGGTCGCGTCGGCAATCGTCGTAAATCCGAGACCCCCGATCATCAAGAGCATCGAAATCGTGACGACGATGGCCGTATTCTGCTCGAACTGCATCAAGCTGTCGGGCCATAATGCAAAACCTGCGTTATTGAACGCCGAGACGGCATGGAAAAAGCCATAATACAGTGCTTCACCGAACCGATAATCGCTCGTGCTGTAAAGTTCGACCGTCAAAAATAACATTCCGATGAACTGGACGATGATGGTCGTGAAGACGATGTTGCGGACGAGGCGGACCGTTCCGCCCGGACCTGACAAGTTGAGCGATTCTTGGAGTAAAATGCGCTGTTTTAAGCCGATTTTCTTACCGAGCACACTGAGCAGCATGAGCGCGACCGTCATAAATCCGAGTCCGCCGATTTGAATCAAGGCGACGATGACGAGCTCTCCGAACGTATTGAACGATGAGCCGATGTCGATCGTCGACAGGCCGGTCACCGTTCCTGCTGACGTCGCGATGAAGAGGCAATCGATCCAAGAGACCGGCTCAGTTTGGGCGAACGGCATGTACAGTAACGTGGCTCCGATCAAGATGGCGAGTAAAAATCCAGTCGCGATAAATCGGGCCGGTTTTTCAAAGATGAGCCGGTATAGCGCCTCAATCCGTTTTAAGCGCAATTCCCGTACGGTCAATCGATGTCGCATCTCGCTATCTCCTTCGAATCAAGTTTTCTAAGCATCATCTTACTCCTCGACGTGTAAATTGCCAACTAGAAAAATGTATCGCTAACCCTTCCTATATTTTTTTGGTAATATGAGAGATAGACTTTATGAATATTGAGGAGGTTGAATGAAACCGTGGACCCTAGTACGGTAGATCATTCGCTAAAGGATGTCTCGCGAAGGTTGGAGCGTCAATCACAATGTATGCCCGCCCATCTCTATTTCCAGCTCGAAGAACTGTTGAATTGGTCACTTGATCAAGAAGTTATGAATCAATTGTACGCATTATTAAAAAAATACGATGTGCTAACCGATATAGAGCGTGAAGAACGAAATATCAGCATCCAACTGCTGATTGACGAAAACGGCGCTTAACCATCGGAACGCATTTGCGGGAGACGAGTTAAGTCTCTCGCTTTTTTTATATCTTGATCTTTTTTAGAAAGGTGGAAAACATAGACATGGATGTCGTCACTTTAGTCGGACTTTTACTCGGTTTCTTTACGTTAATCGGAGGAATGATTTTGAAAGGAGCGGGGGTCGCTCCGCTGATCAACCCTGCGGCGCTCGTCATTATTTTTGTCGGGACGGCGGCCGCGGTCAGTATTGCCGTTTCGAAAGAGCAGCTACAGACGGTACCCCAACTATTTAAAATTTTATTCAAAAAGCAAGAACTGCCAAGCAAATCTGGATTATTGACGCAATTCGTCGACCTGTCGACACAAGCACGTAAGGAAGGCCTACTGTCACTCGAAACGGCACTCGAGCAAGTCGAAGAACCGTTTTTGAAACAAGGCATGATGATGGTCATCGACGGTCAACCGTCTGAATATATCGCCGAAGTGATGTCGCGTGATATCGAGAATATGGAAATACGCCACAAAGCGAACGCTGATGTGTTCACGCAAGCAGGCACGTACGCTCCGACGCTCGGTGTACTTGGAGCCGTTATCGGGCTCGTCGCCGCACTAAAAGACTTATCCGATATCGATAAACTCGGCTACGCCATCTCCGCCGCCTTTGTCGCAACGCTGTTCGGGATTTTCAGTGGATATGTTCTTTGGTTCCCGTTTGCCAACAAGTTGAAGCAATATTCGAAAAGTGAGGTCGTCGTCAAGGAAATGATGATCGAAGGAATTTTGTCGATTCAAGGCGGAGAGTCACCAAAGACGTTGGAAGATAAGTTGGCCGTGTATTTGTCTCCAAAGGAGCGAGCGAACTATGAAGCGCAAAAAGAAGCATGACCATGAAGAACACATCCCGGAAGGCTGGCTCATCCCTTACGCTGACCTGCTGACGTTACTTCTCGCTTTGTTTATCGTGTTGTTCGCCTCAAGTAACGTCGACCAGACGAAGCTTGAGAAGATGTCTCAATCGTTCAATCAGGTGTTCTCAGGCGGCACGAGTGTCTTCCAAGCCTCAACGGCGTCAAACAGTGACATTAGCCGAACGGACAAGACAGATACGACCGCTAATCCGCGGACGTATGAGCTGGCCAAACTCGACGAGTTAAAAGAAGAAGTGAATCAGTACATTAAGAAAAATGGATTAGAAGACGAAATTGAAGCGACCATCAACTCAAGCGGGCTCGTCCTGACGATCCAAGACCGGGCTTTGTTCAGCATGGGGGAAGCGACACTCGACGCTGACGCCCGCACGGTCGCCCAGTCGATTAGCGGCATTCTCGAACAAGCCGGAAATCGAGAAATCGTTGTGTCCGGTCATACCGATAACGTGCCGATCAATACGGCTCGTTTCCCGTCGAACTGGGAACTTAGTTCAGCCCGAGCGACTGCGTTCATGCGAGGTCTGTTGACAAATGAGTTGCTCAATCCGAATCAGTTCACGCTCGCAAGCTACGGGGAATATAAGCCGATTGCGACGAACGAAACGGACGCCGGCCGTTCTAAAAATCGCCGTGTCGAAGTATTGATCAAGCCGCTCGTCGACTTATCAGAAGGTTCACCAAAAATGATCGAAACGCTCGTCTTACCATGACGAAAAGCCCACTCTGCGACAGAGTGGGCTTTTTGTTAACGTGTCCATTCAAAATATTTTCGGGCGAGCTCGGTGAGCGGGCTCTCGAAGAGCCGCTTCCGCCAGTATAGATCGGCCGCTTTCTTAACGGCCTCGCTCCGCGAAGGATACGGATAGATCATGCGTGACAACTTGCCGATCTTATCGCCACGTTGCATCGCATAGACGACAATCTGCATCCAATCGCCAGCCGTCATCCCGACCGCGTGTCCTCCGAGAATCTTGCCGTTCTTCCGGGTGATGATTTTGACGAAGCCTGTCTCTTGGCGATCGGCGACGAACCGATCGACTTCAGACAGCTTCGCCTCAAAGATTTCGATGTCATCCCCGTGACGCTCACGCGCCTCGGCCTCGGTCAATCCGACATGGAACACTTCCGGGTCGGTGAACGTGATCCAAGGCATCTTGCTGTAATCGACCTTGTTCCATAGCCCGAACAAGGCGTTGGCGACGACCGCCTTTCCTTCTTCGCCGGCCGCGTGTGTGAACGGTAACGTCTTGATCGTATCTCCGATGGCGAAGATGTGGGACTGTGACGTCCGATACGTCGACGTCACATCGACATATCCGTCTTTCACGTCGACTTTCGCCCGATCAAGGCGAAGTTCTTCGATGCGTGGAGCACGTCCTGTCGCCATGAGCAGTTTTTCTGCCTCATACTCGACAGTTTCCCCATCAACTTCGGCTGTGACTTTGATGCGTCCTGCCACTTCAGCAATCTGTTTGACCTTGACACCGATTTCTAGATGCAGCGCCATCTCGAGCTGTGAGCGGAGCAACGCACTGACAGACCCGTCTTCTTTCGGCAAGAACGCGTCTTGCGCCTCGAGCACGGTCACTTGGCTGCCGAGCCTTGCGAACGACTGTGCCAGCTCAAGTCCGACCGTGCCGGCCCCGATGACGATGATGCTCTCTGGGAGCGTCTCTTCTTCAAAGACGTTTTCATTCGTTAAGTAGGAAACGTTGTCCAATCCATCGATTGGCGGGACGGTCGGTTTCGACCCGGTCGCGATGACGAACTTTTTACCGATCAGTAAATCGTCACCGACTTTCAGTTCGTACGGGCTTTGGAACGACGCTTCCCCGATGTACACATCGACCCCGATCTTTTCGAACCGCTCCGTCCCATCGTGTTCTTGAATGATTGCCCGCGCTTTGTCGACTCGTGCCTTCGTCGTCTTATAATGATCGCGCCCGTCAAACTCGGCTCCGAGCACACGTGCGGCCTGCATCAGCGAACTCGCATCTTTCGAGGCTGCGATGAGCGCCTTCGACGGGATACAGCCGACGTGGAGACAATCGCCGCCCAGATGTTTTTTCTTCTCAATTAGTGCGACTTTCGCACCTAAATTCGCGGCACCGGCTGCGACCGTCATCCCGGCCGCGCCTCCCCCGATTACAATCAGCTGATAATCCTTCATCCCATCAACCTCCGATATCGTTTGCTTACGTCGTCCATCCGTTTCCGGTTCACACCGAAGTCGGAATGACCAAGTCGTGAAGCAGAACGAAATTCTACTTGTCTCGCTTCATCGTCAAATAAAAATTCCACATCATCTTTAAAACGCATCAGTTTCGAAGTGACGACGTAATGGAGCGTGTCCGTCGTCTCCTCGGCAAGCTCCGTCCGAGGTAGCTGCCCCATCACCATTTTGATGGTTTCGACCGTTTGATTGCGGTCTTTTCCATACGGAAGCGGGTCCATGTGTAGCGCTTTGATCGACGTTTGTGTCGATACGGCATTCGGACTTCCTTTCAACGGTTTCAATGTTTTTTCGGCCACGACAAAAAACCTCCCTCATTCTACATACAATTGTATGTATCCTGAATTCGGAAGGTTTAACCCTTTTATTGCAGTTCGCTCGGATCGAGCGGTAACAAAACTGTCACAGTCGTCCCTTTTCTGACTTCACTTTCAATGACAAGTTTCCCTTCATGCGCCTCGATCAACTCCTTAGCGATCGCAAGGCCGAGACCGCTGCTGCCTTTCGTCACTTGCGCTTGATAGAACATTTCCGTGATGCGCTGCAAGTGTTCTTTCGAGATGCCAGGTCCTTGATCGATAATCGAGATGAAGGCGACCCGTTCCGACTGAACGAAGCGAACCGTGAGCGTCCCGCCAACTGGTGAGAACCGGATCGCGTTTTCAAGTAAGTTTAAGAACACTTGCTTGAGCCGGTTCTCATCGAATAGACCGACCGACTTGGCCGGGTAGCGCTCGATCAACGTAATCTGCTTATCTTCAAGCGATTGTTTCAGTTGAATCGTTACTTTGCGTAACAGGGAGACGAGATCGAGCTCTTGACGATAGAGCACGAGACGACTCTCCTCGATTTTTGTGTAGTCGAGCAATTGCTCGACTAGACCGATCATTCGCTCGGTCTCCGAATGAATGATACTCAGACCGAGCTCTGTCTCGTCTGACAGTTGCTCGTCCCCGCCTCGGATCGTCTCAGTCCAGCCTTTGATTGAAGTGAGCGGCGTCCTGAGCTCATGGGAGACGTTCGACAAGAATTCGTTGCGCGTCGATTGGTGCTGTTGCACTTTAGCGCCTAAGTAAGTCAGCGTCCGGGCAAGCGCGCCGAGCTCGTGCTTCTCGTTCGAATATACCTCGACGTCGAAATCACCTTGCGCCATCTCGTCAGCCGTCTCAATAATCTCGCGGATCGGACGGACGAAGCGGTCCGCGATTCGGATGACCGCGTATAGCGCCACGAGCCAAATTAACACACCGATTATGAGGATCGCCATCCAAATCTCGCGGATGAGTGCGTCTAAGTCTGCGAGTGGACGCGTGAAACTGATGGCGAACTCACCCGTTCCCTCGGTCATGATTGGGCTCGTCACCGACAGAAAGTGTTCTTCGTTCACGTCATAGTCTTGGACGACCGACTCTCCTCTAGCGAGACGATCAAGCTGCTCAGGTGTATACGACGCTTGTTGTGCTCGCTGCCCGGTCGTTTTTATAATCGCGCCAGAGCGGTCGACCATCGTCAAATCGGTACCCGGATACCCGAACGTCCGGACGAGGACCGAGAACGCGCTCGGTGTCTCAAATCCGACTTGCGCCTGTGGATACAAATAAGCGCTTGTTGTCGCATGGCTGACCAACGCATCGGACTCATACTCGTAGTAATAACGGTACGTACCGTATGACAGGACGCTTACGAGCAGTAAGAGCACGAGTGTCACGACAATCATCATGCGGATGACGAGCTGTTGTCTCATCCGTCATGTCTCCGCCACTTATAGCCATGCCCCCATAGCGTCTCGATATAGGCCGGATGGCTCGGGTCGTCTTCAATCTTTTGCCGTAAGCGGCGAATGTTGACGTCCACCGTCTTCCGATCCCCGAAGTAGTTGATGCCCCAAACCGCGTCAAGAAGTGCGTCGCGGGATAAGACGACTTCTTCGTTTTGGACGAGATGACAGATTAAGTCGTATTCGGTCGGCGTCAAATCGATCGATTGTCCGTATTTCGTCACTTGTTTCGCCGCCAAGTCGATGGCGAACGGTCCTGACTTGAGACGTTTCTTCTCTTTGCGCTTCACTTTTTCGACGCGTCGCAGGAGCGCATGAATGCGCGCGACGAGCTCGCCCGGGCTGAACGGCTTGGCGATATAGTCGTCCGCCCCTTTTCCGAGACCTTCGATTTTATCTTCTTCAAGCGTGCGTGCCGTCAACATGATGATCCCGACGTTCTCGTCTAAGTCACGAATCGCGGCGCACGCTTCAAAACCGTCCATCTCAGGCATCATGACGTCTAGCAAGACGATATCAAACGGTTCACGATCGAACGCGGTGACCGCTTCACGGCCGTTCGTCGCTTCAAAGACATCAAATCCGGCTCGTTTTAAATTTACGATGATAAAGCTGCGAATCGCATGCTCATCTTCGGCTACTAATATCCGATTCATATTTCCACCTCTTCTGGAGTTCACTACTCTACATTATAGTTACGTTTTTGCGACAAGGTTGTCAATTGACCTCAAATCGTATTAGGATGGAGTCATTAGATTCTGAAGGAGGACTCCTTACCACTATGAGTTATAACATGATTGTTTTAGATATGGACGATACGCTCCTCACGAGCGACCACACGATTTCCCCTGTCACGAAAGCGGCGTTGCTTGACGTCCAAGAACGCGGCCACAAAGTCGTTTTAGCAAGCGGACGTCCGACATACGCCATGTGGGAAGCAGCTCGTGAACTCGAGCTCGCCAAATATGGTAGTTACATCTTGTCATTCAACGGTGCTTCAATCATCAATTGTGAAACAAATGAAGAAATCTTCTCAAGCACGTTAATGCCAGACACAGTCGCCCACCTCCATGATATCAGTGTCCGGGAGGAAATCGCGATTCATACGTACATCGGTAACGAAATCGTAACCGATCAGCCGAACCCGTATACCGATCTCGAAGGCGAATTGACGGGCATGCCGGTCATCCACGTCAACGATTTCAAAGAAACCGTCACGACCCCTGTCGTCAAATGCCTTATGCTCGGCGACGGCGATACGCTCGCTCCAATCGAGACGAAGCTGCAACTCGAGCTCGAAGGCAAGCTCGCCGTCGCTCGTTCGAAACCGTTTTTCCTCGAGTTCACGGAAGCCGGTGTGACGAAAGGGACGAGCCTCGCCTTTTTGGCTGACCACGTCGGAATCGACCAAGCACACGTCATCGCTTGCGGAGACGGCAACAACGACTTGACGATGATCGAATGGGCCGGACTCGGTGTCGCCATGGGTAACGCCAACGCCACGGTCAAAGGGAAAGCCGACTTCATCACGAAGTCAAACAATGAAGATGGGATCGCCCACGTCATCGAGACGTACATGAGCAGTGTCGTTACGAATCGTTAAGCAATAACCGTTTGAACCAAGGAGGGATTACGATGAATAAAGGATTGAAACGAGCTGGACTCGGACTAGTCGGAACTGCCGTCGCCAGTGCCGCCTACGTCTTCTTGTCACCGAAGCCTGCGTCCCGTCTCGTCAAAACTTCATTTACTGGAGGCAAGGAAGTCGCGATCAAAGGATTCGACGAAGTCGTTCAAAAGACGTCGGTCCGTAAAGACATCGATTACTATTCTGCCTACGAGAACGGAACGTTCGATTTGATTCGCTATGAAGGTGATAAGCATGTCGTCCCGACGATCTTTTGGGTGCACGGTGGCTCGTTCGTTGGCGGTGATAAGGCCGATGTGTTCAAGTATGCGACGTCGATCGCAAGCAACGGCTACAACGTCGTCAGCATCAACTACGCCCTCGCCCCGGACGTCACGTATCCGGTGCCGCTCCAGCAAATCGAAGAGGCGTACACGTATATCACCGACAACAACGATCGCTTCCGACTCGATCTCGACCGCGTCTTCTTCGCCGGAGACTCGAACGGAGCGCAGCTCGTCGCCCAATTCATCGGGATTCAACTGAACGATGGCTATGCACCGTCAGCCGAAGTGAATCAAGTCGTCCCGCAAGACTCGATCCTCGGCGCTGTCCTCTTGTCTGGCCCGTACGATTTGAAACGGACGATTCTCGAGTCTTCGAAAGCCGTCAACCGTTTCTTGTTCAAGCGGATCGGTTGGGCCTACTTCGGGACGTACAATTGGGAGAACCTCCCCATCGTCAACGAAGCGTCTCCTCTCGTCAACATCCCGGCCACGTTCGTCCCGACGTTCATCACCGACGGGAACACGGGGTCGTTCGAGACACAAGCGAAAGAGTTCGCGACGATTCTCTCCGGACGGACTGACGTGACGAGCGTCTTCTATAATCGAGATGAATACGAACTCGGAAACAGCTATCACTTCGAGATGAATCAACCAGCAGCCAGTTCAACGTATCGTCGCTTGATCACGTTCTTGCGCGAAACGACCAAATAAAAACAACCCCGACTTTTTTCAAAGTCGGGGTTGTTTGCGTCATTTGAGCAAATCCATTGCGCGGCCAATCAGCTCGTTGCGAGAGTCTGAAGTTTTCCGTAACGCTTGTAGCCGGTCGATGAGTGCTTGACGAAGCTCGTCTGACTGAACGAGTTCCAAACATTCAATCTGAGCCAACCAGGCGTCTGCATGCTTAGAGAGGACCATCGGGACGAGAGCGTCGATCGACTCCCCTTGTTCACGCATGAGCCGGATGCGATTGAAGAGCGGGTCGTCTTCCGTCCACGTCCGGGCGTCCCGTTCGATTTGAACCGGTTTCTCTAGGACGACGAGCTCTTCGACGTCCGTGCCCGGGAAGATCGACGGTAGCGAATCGTGTCTCACTTCAAGCGTCGCGAGCTCGATTTGTTTGCCGTCGATGTGCACGCTCACGTCTTCTAGCGTGATCTCGTCTGCCGTCTCGCTAACGATGCGGCCATCGAGGCGAACGTTCGCTTCCGCGAGCGCTTCTTGGATGGGTCCATCTAAAACGAGTAGTCCGTGATTGTTCAAATTACGAAGCTGGCCGTGGTCAACTTTCACGCAGTCTCCCCATTGAACGAGAGCAACTCCGCCTGTGTTCGTCACGTGTCGAACCGTTCCGACACGGTCGGTCCCATCTTCGAGCCGGATCGTCGATTGACTTCCTGAAGCGAGCGCCTTCTCAAGCGATGCGATCCCGCCCTTGTGGACGGCCATCCGTGATTCGAGTTCATCGAGCGCATCCGTCAACGCCTCGAAGTCAGGGATGACGAACAGTTCACTTTGCATATTCGTCACGTCCTGTTTCGTCTCTAGCGCATGCTCGAGATTGAACGGATGTTTCGTGACGGCGTCGGTCAGGCAGTGACGGCTCTCGCCGACCGAAGACAACAGTCCGGCCCCGTAAATGAGCGGGCGTTCGATGTCGCCGATCAGTCCGAACTCGACCGTCCACCAAAAGATACGCGCCACTTGTTGCGCTTCGGAGAAGCCCGTCACTTGCGCTTTCGCTTCATGCAGCGCTTCTAAGGCGGCTTTGACATCCGCTTCCGTCGAGTTGGCATTCTCTTTCACGATTGTCAGTCGTTTGAGTGCCGCGAACGAGGCGTGTTCCTCACGGTTCATGAACGCTTTCGCACCAAGTTGACCGAACCGTTTCACGATTTTAGAAAACTCAGGGTCCATCAGCATCGGCGCGTGACCGGCCGCCTCATGGATAATGTCAGGTGCCGGGCTGTACAAGATGTTCTCGACTTTCCGGATGTCGGTCGCGACCGGTAACATCCCGTTCCCTTGGAAGTCAAAGAACGCGACGCCAGGAATCAATCCGTCGACCGCGACCGTCGACCAACCGGCCGCTCGCATCTCGGCGGTCATTTTTTCGACGTCCGGCAAACGTTCCGGTCCCATGCCTGTCTTTTTCAACCCTTCGATGTAGAACGGATGGGCCTTGCCTTCGAGCGTATGCAAATTGAGCCGTAATACGAAGCGCCAGACCGCGTGATCGGTCGGTGTGTACTCGTTGTAAAACTGGGGCGAGATATGAGGCGCCAAGTGGCGTGGGATTGATTGTGTGAGCATGATATTTCCTCCTTTTGTCTACTGGACGTCAAAAAGTCCCTATCGATTCACTCGATAGGGACGACTTAGCCGCGGTACCACCCTGATTACTAGACGTCATCTAGTCACTCTAATCCGATAACGGGGGACCGCTCACATGCGAGAGCTCACAAACTGTAATTCGATTCATCTTTTGGGCGTGTTCGCAGCACCACACGCTCTCTGGGCCAGGGAAGATGTCTCTACTTCGGTTTGATCATCGCTTTTGTTACTGTTATGCAGTTATGCTTCTACGCGAACTTGCTTTTAAGCGTTAAAGTATCTTGTTGGTTGTAACTTTACCAAATCGTTTTGTCGACGTCAACAAAAAACAGTCCGCAACTGCGAACTGTCACAAACACCAATCAATTTCAGGTTGTCCCCACTGTTTCAGCAAATCGTTCACTTGCGAGAACGGACGGGATCCGAAGAAGCCGCGGTGTGCCGACAGCGGACTCGGGTGGACCGATGTCAAGATCGCGTGCTGCGGCCCGATCAGCTTTTGTTTCTTTTTGGCATCGTTTCCCCAAAGAATAAACACGATCGGTTGTTCGCGCTTCCCGAGTTGCTCGATGATCGAGTCCGTGAACTGCTCCCAGCCTTTACCCCGGTGAGAGCCAGCTTTACTCGCTTCGACCGTGAGCGCCGTGTTGAGCAACAATACGCCTTGGCGGGCCCAGTTCTCTAAATTCCCGCTCTTCGGCACGCTACAACCCAAGTCTTCATGCAACTCTTGAAAGATGTTGCGCAGCGATGGCGGAAAACGGACACCGTCTTGGACCGAGAAGCTTAGTCCGTGCGCCTGATTCGGACCGTGATACGGGTCTTGGCCGAGGATGACGCATTTGACGTCTTTAAACTTCGTGTAGACGAACGCGTTCCAAATGTCTTCCCGCTGCGGATAGACGGTCGTCGTCGCATACGCCTCATCGACGAACGCTTTCAAGTCAACGAAGTACGACTGCTCCATCTCGTCGGCAATGATATCGCTCCAATCGCCGAGCAAGCGGTCTGATAACTGTTCTCCCATTTGATTCGCCCCTTTCCGTCTTATCATACCCGAATCGACGGCACACAAAAAGACGAGCCCAGTGGACTCGTCCGATGATTATACTGTGACTGTGCCTGCTACTTCTTTCGCAAGTGCTTCTGCTTTCGCTGTAGCGTCAGCAACGATGTCTTCGATCTTGTCTGGGAACTGGTTCATTCCTTCAACCGCAAGTGTCGTTACTTCGTTCACGCCGACGAACGCAAGCGCTTGACGGAGGTACGCGTCTGCAAAGTTGAGGTCTGTTCCTGTGTAGATGCCGCCTGTCCCTTGAATGTGAATCGCTTGTTTGTTCTCAAGGAGACCGACTGGCCCTTGCTCTGTGTAACGGAACGTCTTGCCAGCTGAGAGGACGCTGTCGAGGAACATCTTCATGCGTGCTGGGAAGAAGAAGTTCCACATCGGCGTCGCGAACACGTAAAGGTCTGCTTCCATGAACTTCTCAAGCATACCGTTCATCGTCGCGACTTTTGAAGCTTCGACGTCTGTGAGTGCTTCACCAGACGCGAATTTTCCCCAAGCGCTTAACACGTCGCCATCGATTTCTTGGACGTCGACATCGTAAAGCTCGATTGCTTCGACTTCAAGCGATGCGTTTTCTTTTTGAAGCTTCGTCATGAACGCTTCTGCGACTTGTTTGCTGTATGACAACTCTGTCGGTTTTGGGTTAGCTGATACGTATAATACTTTTTTCATAATGGGTTCCTCCACTGGTAATCTCTATTTTGATAACAACAGTTAGAACTATATCATCTGTATATCTCACCGTCAATTATTTCAACTTCAAGATAATTG
>NZ_LYTG01000066.1:0-39460 GCF_001816105.1 Exiguobacterium sp. SH31 | reverse complement strand
CAGGCAGGCGTTATTTGCCTGCCGCGTTGTAGCCGACGCGTTTCAATAAATCAATCAATGTCTCGGTCTCTTGTTCGCTGAGCGGTCCATAAATATCTTTGAAGATTTCAATATGCTCAGGATAGACGACGTCCATCAATTGCTTGCCTTCGCCTGTCAACGATGCATACGTGACACGACGGTCTGACGGGCAGGCGACGCGCTCGATGAGCCCTCGCTTCTCAAGCTTGTCAATCACATACGTGACGCTGCCACTTGTGATCAAAATTTGATCACCGATTTGTTGCAGCGGCGTATCTCCTCGTTTATACAATACGGATAGAACACCGAACTCTGTTGAATTCAATTGGTGGCGTCTAAGATCGTCTTTGACACGATCACTGATTGCGTCCATCGCTCTTGCTAAGACGACCCATGCCTTCAATTCGAGTGATTCAATCATGTCGGTTTCACCTCAATTCGTTCATCATTTACCTTTAGTATAGCAGGACATGAGCAGTATACGTCGCTAAAAACACTTCGTCAAGAAACTTCTCCGTTGTCGCGTCTCCTTGAAACGTTTAGAATAGAACTATTGTGATTTTTAGAAAGGGTGGACGGTATGCGTGAGTATTATGAGATTTCATTGACGATTAAAGCAGGCTATTTGAGTTCGGTCATCGAGTTGTTGAACCGGGAAGGCATCGCCCCTGACTATGCACTTGAAAAAGAAGGCGCGGTCTTTTTACTGTTCAACCACTTGCCATGGCCGAACGTCACGCGCGAACCGCACGCAGTCGAGCGTTTCTTGTTGACGTTGTCGCGCGAAGACTACCTGTTCGTCAAGACGAAACGAAAATCGCCCGTACCCGGCCATGAACCGGTCGCCTGCATGGGAGCGTATGATTCGCCTTTCCACGAATATTTGAAAATCGAGCTCGCCGTCGACGAATCCGATGCGAGCCATCTCGATATGTCGGCGTTCCGCCATTACTAAACAACGCACGCGCGTTGTTTTTTTGATGACTAGGTTTGAGCGTGGACGGGAATATAGGACAATATCTGACTGATAAAGGGGAATGTCTTGAATGGATACAGTTATGTTGATCGTCAACCCATCATCTGGGAAAGAATTAGGGAAAGAGCATGCGGCGTTCGCTGAAGAAGTGCTGCGCGAACGTTACGGAAACGTCGACGTCCGTTTTACTGAAAAAGCCGACGACGCCACACACTTTGCACGAGAAGCGGCGTCGAAACAATATAAAGCCGTCATCGCCATGGGCGGCGACGGCACGTTGAACGAGACGGTGGCCGGTCTCGCCGAAGCCGATCATCGTCCCGACTTCGGAATCATCCCACTCGGAACGGTGAACGATTTGGCACGGGCTCTCGGCGTACCGAGCGACCCGAAAGAAGCGATTGAAGCGCTGCGAACGGCAAAACCGTCACCGATGGACATTGGGAAGTATGAACATGGCTACTTCATGAACGTCATCGCCATCGGCCTCATCGCTGAGGCGGTCGATGAAGTCAGCGTCGAAGAGAAGACGAAATGGGGCCCGTTCGCCTACTTGATCGAAGGCATCAAAGCGTTCCGGGAACACAGTCCTTACTCGTTATCAGTTCAGGCCGAAGAGCACACGTTCGATGGGGACGCTTTTCTCGCCGTCATCGCGCTAACAAACTCGGTCGGCGGCTTTGAAAACTTCGAGCCTGATGCGAAGTTGAACGATGGCCTGCTTCACGTCTACTTGTTTGAGAATCTCGGTTTCACAGACGCCTTCCAGCTCGCTCCGGCCTTATTTACCGGTAAGCTTAAAGAAACAGACAGTGTGACCGCGTTCCAGACGAAGCGGGTGTATATCGATTCGCCTGATTCGCTTCCGGTCAACGCCGACGGGGACACGGGCGGGAAACTCCCGCTCACGTTTGAAGTGCTCCCAAGCCATCTCCAAGTGCTGAAACCAGTCTAATCTCTCGCCTCGGGACAGAAGGCTCGTTCGAGAAAGGAGAGATCGTTCGATGAACATCACACTCGTTCCGCTGCTCGAAGCGTCAGACGACATCGTCAAGACATTCAACCGGTGGAACAACGATCCCGAAATCGTTCATTTGATCCGCCCTGCTCGCTCGGAAGAAGAACTCGCGGCCGAGCAACGGATGACCGTCGCCGACTTGACGGATCGACTTCAGACACACGATATCTTTCTCATTTACGCTGACGACAGGCTCGTCGGCGAGGTAAACGTGATGTATGACGCGAACCATCTATACGTTCAAGAACCAGGGAGTGCCTGGCTCGGACTCGTCATCGGGGAAGCGGCGGGACGCGGCAAGGGTGCGGGTAGCGAGGCGCTCCGACTTTTGGAGGAACGGCTTCGTCACCAAGGCACGCCGCGCATCGAGCTCGGCGTGTTCGGGTTCAACGAGGCGGCACACCATCTCTATAAGAAGCTCGGCTATGTAGAAATTGCGCGCATCGATGCGTTCACGTACTGGAACGAACAATTTTGGCCCGATATCCGCATGGAAAAGCGACTGACATGACAAAGACCTTCCTCAAGCGAGGAAGGTCTTTCGTCAGTTGTTCAAGTTTTCGACTTCGACGACGCGGAACCCTTTTTGCTCGAGCTTCGCGACGATCTTGTCTTTCTTCGGCTCATCACAGTCAGGTGGCAACGTGATCAAAACACGGCGAAGCACTTTGCTCTTCGCGTCGAGCGTCATCAAACTCGCGATTGACGAGTATTTGCTGACGACTTTCGTGATTTTCTCGAGCGCACCTATCTGCTCGCTGAGTGCAATCGTGACGACGTAGCTGCCTGTATCACGGCTCCACGCCTCTTCGAGCATGCCGAGCATCTTCCCGTGTGGCAAAATACCGTAAAATTCATTGCTCTCGTCTTTTAAGACCGCGATATACGGTAACTCTTTGATCGAGAAGAAGACTTTGAAGAATCCGTCCGACTCGTGGACGTATTTCTGCGTATTTTTAATGAGTTCCATGACGTTGTCGTCAAGGCTCGCGCCACTCATTCCGTGACGATAAATATGCATCTTATAAATATTACCGCGGAAAAATGTTCCTGTCTCATCGAGGACAGGGACACAGCGGTATCCTGTCTTTTCAAGCGTATCGAGCGCTTCACGTAACGTCGCCTTTTCACTGATTGTGATGACGTCTTTTTTTGGAATGCATAAGCTATGCACTAACATGCGGTTTTCCTCCTAGCAAATTAAAAGTGGTCTACACCCTATTCATTACTATTCCCCAAATATGATTGAATTCCTGCCACCTTTTTCAAAACTTCGATTCTACCTTTCCGCGGTCATGGGATTTGTCGTAACGCCTAAAAGTCGTTATAGTGAAACTATCCAAACAGACAAAGGGGATTGAACGACTATGACGATGAAAAAAGCCTTAACAATCGCTGGTTCAGATACGAGTGGCGGTGCAGGCATTCAAGCTGACTTGAAGACGATGGAAGAGCTAGGTGTGTATGGCATGACCGCACTCACGGTCATCGTAGCCCAAAACCCACATAACGCTTGGCACCATGAAGTCTTCCCAATCGATACGACGTTGATCGAGAAGCAGATTGACACCGTCCTCGCCGGAATCGGCGTCGATGCCGTCAAGACAGGGATGCTCCCGACTCCAGAAATCATCGAGCTCGCGGCTCGTAAAATTAAAGAGTACGGCATTCAAAACGCAGTCGTCGACCCGGTCATGGCTTGTAAGGGAGCCGACGAGATCCTCAACCCAGACGTCGCCGTCGCGATGCGCAAATATCTCGTCCCTGTCGCCAAAATCATCACGCCGAACTTGTTCGAAGCGCGTATGCTCGCCGGCCTCGACAAGACACCGTCGACGATGGAAGAAATCAAAGAAGCCGCACGCTTGATCCATGAGCTCGGTGCTGAAATCGTCATCGTTAAAGTCGGTGGAAAACTTGGTTTCGACACGGCGTTCGACGTCCTCTATGACGGTAACGAGTACCGTCTGCTCGAAAGCGAAAAGATCGAACCTGCTTTCACGCACGGTGGCGGTTGCACATTCTCTTCAGCCATCGCCGCATCACTCGCGAACGGACATTCCGTCGACGAGTCGATTCGCATCGGGAAAGAGTTCATTACAGAAGCGGTCCGTCACTCGTTCCGCCTCAACCAATACGTTGGGCCGACGAACCATACCGGTTATCGTCAAAAACTAGCAACACAATCATAAATAAAGTGGCCCGGGGCGAACGTCCTGGGTCATTATTGCCATTGGAGGAGACTAGCGTGAAACCGATTCAACCCGAAACGATTCAAACGTATTTAAACGCACACGTGTCGACGCCGTTATACGCTCACGTCGAGACGACGAACGGCGCTTACGCCACACATAACGACCCGGATTTCCATAACGCCGGGATGTTTATCCGTAACATCGTGATCGAGTACAGTATCGGTCAAATCAAAGGAGACGGACCGTATCGAGTCGGACTAAAGCTCGATCACGGCTGGCTCTACGTCGAAGGATTGACCGACTTTGAACAACACGGTGAACAGTTGCTGCTCGCCGGGCACGACCGTCTCGGACGCCTCGCCTGCGCGCTGCATCTAGACGTCAAACCGCTCCCGCAAGGAGCATCGGAGGTGGACAGCCAATGAACGGACCGTTACTTGTTATTTTCCCACACCCGGACGATGAGGCGTTCAGCTCGGCCGGAACGATCATTCAACATCAGAAGAACGGCTTCCCCGTCACATACGTCTGTCTGACACTCGGTGAGATGGGCCGTAATATGGGCTCGCCAATCTTCACGACACGTGAAGAACTGCCAAGAATCCGTAAACGCGAGCTCGAGGACGCCTGTGCCGTCATGGGCATCGACGACCTCCGGATGTGGGGACTGCGCGACAAGACCGTCGAATTCGAAGACGAGACCGAACTGACGAATCGCTTCAGCAAGTTGATCGCCGAAGTGAAACCGACCCGCGTCATCTCATTTTATCCAGGCTATGCCGTCCATCCCGACCATGAGGCGACAGCACGAGCGGTCGTCCGGGCGCTCCAAGAGATGGATGAAGCGAAGCGTCCCGAATTTTTAGGTGTCGCTTTCGATCACCGGACGGAAGATGAGCTCGGCAAACCTCACGTCCTCATCGAAGTCGGTCAGGAGAGTGCCGCCAAACGTGAAGCGTTACTCGCCCACCGTTCACAGACGGAAGGGTTGCTCCGTGCAATCGACAACGCAGAAAACGCCCACGTCATGGAGTTACTCCAACGTGAGCGCTTCTATCATTATCCGTTCTCATGATTCAAACGCGTAACGCGTCATATACAGCAACAAACCTATAGTCCCTAACCCGATCAACGTTCCTAGCACGACGACGATATGTCCCATGTTCTCACCTCTACTTGGTTTTACGAACTGAATGAGTAATAAGTTTCAATAACGCGTGTGCGAACACGCGTTTTTTTCGTTAAAAGTATAAGACGTAAATGACTGCCGCCAAGACGAGCCGGTAAATCGCGAACGGCGTTAGTTTGACTTTGTTGATCAACTTCAAAAAGAATTTGATGGACAGTAACGCGAACAAGAACGCACTGACGAAACCGATTAGGAAAACTGGGAGCGTGTCGACCGTGAAATAGCTCCACTTGCTGTAAAGCGAGAGCGCGCTCGCCCCGAACATGATCGGGACGGCCATGATGAATGTGAAGTCGGCCGCAGACCGGTGACTCATCCCGAGCAACACTCCGCCCGAAATGGTCGAGCCCGAACGTGAAAAGCCTGGCCAAAGCGAGAAACATTGAATCAAGCCGACTCCAAGCGCTTGTTTGTATGTGATGTCGTCAAGTGTCGCGGTCGTCTGTCGTTTCACGCCGGACAAGTCGGCGGCAATCATAAAGAACGCACCGATGACGAGTCCGATCAATACCGTCTTAATCGAAAACAGATGCGTGTCAATGTAGTCCTCAAACATGAGTCCGAGCACGGCCGCCGGGAGCAGACCGATAAAGATATGTAGCAGGTTCAACTTTTTCGTCGGCCCTTCGTGTCGAATCGCGAGCAACTCCTTCGGATTCAATAACTCTTTGAACCGACTCCTGAAAACGACGATGACCGCTAAGATCGAACCGAGCTGAATCACGATTTTGAACGTGTTAGCTACTTCTTGGCCTAGAAAACGACTTGAGTTGAGCCAAATATCATCGACCAAGATCATGTGTCCGGTCGAAGAGACAGGAGCGAACTCCGTCAATCCTTCGACGACGCCTAATAAAAAACCGATGAATAATTCATACCATTCCATTGCATTGTCCCCTACTCCAGTATTGCTTTTTATCATACACGGACGGGACGACGTTCTCTCTCGGTCTTGAGACGTAAAAAAAAGAGGGCGTCATGCCCTCTTTCCCCTCACGCCTAAAAAAGAAGCCGGCTAATGTGCCATCCTAACCGCTTCTTGAGATCCACCCCCTACTCAGGGCAGCTTGACACGCGCACACGAACAAACCGATGACAAAGAAAGCAGTAAACAACGACATCCCAGCACCACCGATGAACAATATGCCGAGTCCGACAATCCCGCCATGCAAAAGCATCGATAACGTTGACTCGGTCGTGGCTCGAATCATGGATGGGACCGAGCGATGGAGCACCCCGAAATAGAGTGGTTCGACCGCCCCGACAAGTAACGCCATCAGTGCCATCCACAGCAGTCCGAGCTGATTTGGGAACGTTCCGAGCAGTATAAACCCGATGCCGATACCCCAAGCGATGATTTGTTGCCAGCGAGCGACCGGGGCAACTCGCAATAATATCGGGGCGAGCAGTTGACCGGGAATTTGAATGAGCAACAGTATGGTCGAGACCGCCCCGAACCAGTAGATCGGGACACTGACGTCACGCGCATACAGCTGCCAAAACTCCTCCACGAAATTGAACGCAGCGGCGACCAACACGAACGAACCAGTCAGTATGAGCAGTGACTTGTCGTTCCAAATGAAACGAAAACCAGTCTTTAACTGCCGCCACGTCATCGTTTCGTCGTTGACCACCCGTCTCGGTTCGACGAGCAATAGACTGCACATCGTCGCGATGAATAGGCTCACAATCGATAGCATGTAGTTGAACTCAAACGGAAACTGGGTCGCGAGCAGACTTCCACTAAAGGCGGCGACAACGGCCGCGGCGAGCCCGATGGCATTCAGGCGACCTAGCAATCGCTCAAACGCATCCGTATCTCCGTCTTGCTCGAGCGTTTCATACAACAAAGCGTTCTCGGACCCGCTGCGCAGCACCGCCCCGATGGCGGACAAACTAATCGCCAAGACAAACCCAATCAACGAAAACGACAGCAACAACACAATAAACGATAGCCATTCGAGCGCGATGCCGATTTGCAGCAGACGTCGCCGTTCCCAGCGATCGGCTAAGACACCGGTCGGCACTTCAAAGAACACGACGATGACGGCATAGACGATTTCCATGTAAACCACTTCTTGAATCGTGATGCCGCGCGACTCCCAGAACAGACGTTCAATCGTATAGGCTGGAATTAACGCCTCAAACCAACGCATCGCACCAAGCAACCCTACGTTTCGACGGACTTAGCTCGGGGACCGTGCTCTTCGTCTCATGATGATCTCCTCCTTGTTTACCTATTCCCGATTCCACAAAAAAAGCCACGGAACATGTCCGTGGCTGATAAATTATTTTAGCAGGTTAAGCATCTCACGGTTGAATGCCGGGATGTCGTCCGGTTGACGGCTCGTGACGAGCTGATTTTGGCAGACGACGACTTCTTTGTCGGCATACTTCGCACCGGCATACTCCATGTCGACTTTGATCGACTTGTAGCCGGTCGCGTCGCGGCCTTCGAGCGTCTTCGCCGTGATCAACAGTTGCGGCCCGTGACAGATGGCGAATACCGGCTTCTTCGCATCCATGAACGCTTTCGCGAACTGGACGAAACGTTCGTCTTCGCGCAACAAGTCAGGTGAGAATCCGCCTGGTAAGAGCAGAGCGTCAAAGTCTTCTGGAGACACGTCGTCGACACTTTTGTCGATTGTGACTTTTGCCTCGCCTTGTTTGCCTTCGACGGTGTTACCGGCTGCCTTTTCGATCGTGACAACTTTGTGCCCCGCTTCCACCAATGCGTCGCGTGGACCTGTAAACTCTACGTCTTCAAACATATCCGTGATTAGCGTTGCTACTTTTGCCATATCGGAAACACTCCCTAATTTTTGTTTTATGCACATAAGGACTGTTCCACCCGTCACGGACCGTTAAACATTCAGCGGAATTTTGAGACGTACGGATTGTCCCGCTCGAAGAAGCGGTACGCATAGTCACGCGCCTCGCCGCTGTTCGGGATACCGATGCGCGGACCGGCCTCAATCTCGTTCACACCGTCCCCTTCGATAATATAGAGCGGTTCATGTTGGAGCGAGTGTCCGTACAAGTCCATCGTGATCCCGAGCGCCTTCGTCAGTTTACCGGGTCCGTTCGTCCGGTCGAACCGTTTGATGCCAGGACGATTGAATTCAATCAACTCCTGCCCGGCGACGGGTTCGATTGCCCGGATCAACACGGCTTCCGGTGAGCCGATCGGACCGCTGACGACGTTCAAGAGCGTATGCGTGTGCATTTGATACGTGTATACATGTCCAGACTGCCCGAACATGATCTCGGTCCGATTCGTCCGTCTGCCGCCAAAACTGTGGGCTGCCTGATCGACCGCCCCGAGATACGCCTCCGTCTCGACAATCTTGCCAATGATCTGTCCGTCGAGATGATCATGGACGAGATAGTGCCCGAGCAACGACCGGGCCAGTTCGAGCGTCGGTTGTTCATAAAATGATGGGTCGAGCCGTTTCATCGTCATCCCTCCTCGTCCTTATTTTCTCAAACGAGGCTTGGCGACACAAAAAAGATGCCCTGAACGCGTTCAGGACATCACTTTCATTACGATGCGAGCTTGATCGCATCACGCTGCTTCCCCAACTTCACGTAACCGAGCACGATCGAGAAGATCGGGCTGAGCCAAAGGAAGAACGCGAACGGTGCGTATTCGAGCACCGGCACGCCGAGTGTCGCGGCGAAGAAGGCACCGGACACACCCCAAGGAATGAGCGGGTTGATGACCGTCCCGCCGTCTTCAAGCGCACGCGACAAGTAACGTGGGTCGATGCCGCGGTCGATAAATCCTTGTTTGAACGCTTGCCCCGGGAGCAAGATCGACAAGTACTGCTCACCGGCGAGCAAGTTGACGCCAATCGAGCTGAGCACGACTGACAGCACCGAGCTGCCTGGTGACTTCAGACGCTCTAGTAACGCATCGACGATTGCTTGGAACACGCCCAGCTCACGGAGCAGTCCACCGAAGGCGAGGGCAATCAACACGAGGCTGACCGACCAAAGCATCGATTCAAGGCCACCGCGATCGAGCACGGCCGCGATCGTCTCGTTCTCGACGCCCGACTTGAATCCGGCCTGCATGACACCGAACCAGTTCGAGACGTTCCAATTACCTTGGACGAACCCGGCCGTCAACACACCGGCGAACATCCCGACGAGCATCGTCGGCAATACCGGCATCCGACGGAAGGCGAGAACGGCGACGAGGACCGGGGCGAGCAGTGTCAACCATGACAAGTTGAACCGTCCGGCGAGTGCCGTCTGTGCTTCCGCGATTTGCGCCGTGTCGGCTGCTTGACCGCCGCGTCCGAGAACTGTGAATAAGATGAGTGTGATTACAATCGCGGGAACGGTCGTCCCCATCATGAAGCGGATATGGTCGAACAGTTTGACACCAGCCACAGCCGGTGCGAAGTTCGTCGTATCCGATAGCGGACTCATCTTATCACCGAAGAGCGCACCTGACACGATGGCTCCGGCGGCGAGCGCCGGGGAAATCCCGAGTGCCATCCCGATCCCGAACAAGGCGACCCCGACGGTACCGACCGTCGTGAAGGCACTCCCTGTGAACGATGACACGATCATCGTGATGAGAAGCACGCTCGGTAAGAACCACTGGGCTGAGATTGTATTTAAACCGATGGAGAGGATCGTCGCCACCGTGCCAGACATTTGCCATACTCCGATCAGCATCCCGATCAACAATAAAATCATGATCGGCATAATCGCTTCACGAATCCCGTTGATCATCGCGGTCTCGATGCGTTTAAAGTCACGCGTACGATAATACGCGTAACCCCCTATTAATACCATTGTGCCAAAGATCGCCATATGTGGCGTCGCTTTGGCCAAAAACATCAGTGCGAGCAAGGAAATCCCGCTCATCAGCACGACGAATACAGCCTCTTTTCCTTTCATCTGCATCGACGTCCCCTCCTTTCAGTCCCATTATTTTCTACCTAACCGCTTAAACGCTTTTATGCATGAAAGTGTGTCAGTGATGTTCTTTACTATACCTACTTCTCTTTTCCCTGTCAAACGTCTTTTTATGGTAAAGTAAACGCTCGAGGGTGACCTCCGGAGTTCGTAACCTCCTCCGACATCAAAACTAGCGAAAAAGGAAGTGTGCACGTTGCAACACGAAAAAGCATTGGTCGTCTTCAGTGGCGGTCAAGATTCAACCACTTGCCTGTTTTGGGCAAAACAACAATTCTCTCATGTGGAAGCCGTGACGTTCGCCTACGGGCAGCGCCATGATGCGGAAATCGAGGTCGCGAAAGAGATCGCGGCCGAACTTGATGTCCCGCACCACATCCTCGATTTGTCCTTACTCGGACAACTCACCTCAAACGCGTTGACGAGACATGATCTCGACATCGACAATGCGGACGTCCCAAATACGTTCGTCGATGGACGCAACCATTTATTCTTATCCTTTGCGGCCGTCATGGCCAAACAACTCGGTATGCATCACATCATCACCGGTGTCTGTGAGACCGACTTCTCGGGCTACCCGGACTGTCGCGACCAATTCGTCAAATCATTGAACGTGACACTCAACTTGGCGATGGACTACCCGTTCGTCATCGATACACCGCTCATGTGGCTCGATAAAAAGCAGACGTGGGAACTCGCGGACCGGCTCGGAGCGTTCGACTTCATCAAAGAGCGGACCCTCACCTGCTATAACGGTGTACTCGGTTCAGGCTGCGGCGAATGTCCGGCGTGTGTACTCCGTCAAAACGGGCTCGCTGCATACGAGGAGGTACGCGTATGAAACACGCCCCATTCCTCGCCCCGACGAGCGTCGAGGCCAAACAAGCCGGCTCGCTCATCTACTGCCCGCACCGCGTCCAAATCGTCAAGGAAGTGACGTTCGATGCGGCCCATCACTTGTTTGATTACGATGGCAAGTGCCGAGCGCTCCACGGACATACGTACAAACTTCAAATGGGGATCAGCGGTTTTCTCGACAATCGCGGGATGACGCTCGACTTCGGTGACTTGAAAGCCATCTTTAAAGAAGAGCTCGAACCGTATCTCGACCACCGCTATTTAAATGAGTCCCTTCCATATATGAATACGACAGCAGAAAATATGTGCTACTGGATTTTCGATCAGCTCGCTAAGCATTTGCCTGACGAACGCGACGTCCGCGTTGAATTCGTCCGCCTTTATGAGACACCGACGTCCTACGCCGAGTTCCGGCGCGAATGGCTGGTGGACTGATGAAGATCCCTGTCCTCGAAGTGTTCGGTCCGACGTTTCAAGGTGAAGGCCGCGCCATCGGACAGAAGACGATGTTCGTCCGGACCGCCGGTTGCGATTATCGCTGCGCCTGGTGCGACTCCGCCTTCACCTGGGACGGTTCGGAAAAACCGGACATGCTGACGGCTGATGACATCATCGTACGTCTCGACGAGCTTGGGATGTACGATTACGTCACGATCTCAGGCGGCAACCCGCTCCTCATCGCCGGTATGAAAGACTTGGTCGAAAAGTTGAAAGTGCGCGGCGTCAAACTCGCCGTCGAGACACAAGGTAGCCGGTATCAAGACTGGCTCCAAGACATCGACGACGTGACGCTCAGCCCGAAACCACCGTCGTCCGGCATGACGACCGATTGGGAAAAACTCGACGCCATCGTCGAACGGCTGCGTCCCGAACAGACGACGTTCAAAATCGCCGTGTTCGATGAGGTCGATCTCGCCTATGCGAAAGACGTCCAAACCCGCTACACCCCGGACGTCATGTACTTGTCGGCCGGCAACCCTGAGCCCGGGGCGGACGGTGACATCACCGACGCGCAGCTCAAACGTTTGAAAGAGTTGTGGGAAGACGTTGCGCGTGACCCGTCATGGCAAAGCGTCCGTGTCTTGCCGCAGCTACACACATTACTATACGCCAACGAACGTGGCGTCTAAGGAGAATGAATATGAGACCAGAAGACTTACAAGACTTGTCGCTCCTCGGCCAGAAGAGCGTCCCATACATTTTTGAATACGCCCCAGACGTGCTCGAGGCGTTCCCGAACCGGCATCCGGAAAACGATTATTTCGTAAAGTTCAACGCACCGGAATTCACATCGCTCTGCCCGATCACGAATCAGCCGGACTTTGCGACGATCTACATCTCGTACATCCCGGACGAGAAACTCGTCGAGTCGAAGTCACTCAAGCTTTATTTATTCAGCTTCCGTAACCACGGCGACTTCCACGAAAACTGCATCAACGTCATCGGGAAAGACCTCGTCAAGCTGATGGAACCGCGCTACCTCGAAGTGTGGGGCAAGTTCACGCCCCGCGGCGGCATCTCAATCGACCCGTACTACAACTACGGCAAGCCGGGCACGAAATATGAGAAAATGGCCGAACATCGCCTCTTCAACCACGATTTATACCCTGAGACGGTCGACAACCGTTAAGCAAAGAAGTAGACGCTCATCCAATTGAGCGCCTACTTCTTTTTGTAACGGTTGATTTGTTGCTTGATCGGTTCGCGGAACACGGTCGCGACGAGTGTCAACACGACAAAGACGAAGAGCGCGAGGATGACCAGTTTCATATCCCCGCTCGCGAGGCTACTGCCGAGGAAGTTGTTCGCGAACGCCCCCGGAATCATACCGACCGAAGTCGCGAAGACATAAGCCGGGAGTCGCACTTTCGCCAAACCTGAGGCATAACTGACCAAATCAAAGTTGACGAGCGGGATCAATCGTAAGATCAAGACGTAAAAGAATCCGTCTTCTTCGATTTTGTGCTGAATCTTCTCATAATCGCTCGATTTGAAATGGCGCAGAAACCGGTCTCCGAAGCGAACCGCTACATAATAAGCGACGAGTGCGCTGAGCGTGGCGCCTATGACCGTATAGACGACACCGGGCAGCGTCCCAAACGCCAATCCGCCCGCAACCGACAAGACGGACGTCGGAAATAAGATCAACGGGCGAACGGTGAACAATAAAATATAAATGAGCGGGGCGAGCCAACCGAATTGAACGATATAATCTCGGATCTCCCCCGGTCGCAAGTCGATCCACTGATAGAGAAACGTCGCTGTCCCGAATACGAGCAAAACGACGGCAATGACCCATTGTGTTTTCCACTTGTTCATCGGTCAACCTCCCCTCTTTCTTTCATCATATCGCCTCACCTCGAAAAAGTAACGCCTTCCTTTTTTTAGGAATCACAGTGTGGTACGGTTAGAAAAAGCAGAAGGAGGAATCCCAATGTACCTGGCAGATGCCATCAAATTGAAATACCTGCTCTTGAAGCAGATTGATAAGTTGTTACAAGAAGTCGAACGTGTCGCGTTCATCGAGCTCGAGAAGGATGAGCCGCTCCCGACGATCCAATCCCGCTCGCTCGAGGATATCGAGGTCGAGCTCCAATCGATTCGGACCGACATGCGTCGGCTCGACCGCCTCGTCTGTGAAGCGCACTTGCATACCGTCATCGAGACGAACGATGGACCGCTCCCGCTCGTCGAGGCGATCGAGTTCGCCGTTCAGTTGCGAGCTCAGGCTCGGATGTATCAAGACTTGGCCGAACGTCCGAAACGCGAATTTCAATCGGGTCACGGTGAAGGCACTACTGTCATCAAGCACGCGCTTTATGACCCGGAACTGTACCGTTTGAAGGCGCTCGACGTCGAGAAACGGGCCAACCGTATCTCAAGCGCCATCGATGCGTCCAATCACCGGACCGAAATCGACTTTGATGCGAGCCGATATATGTAAGCTAAAAACGCGTCGGGGAATATCCCGACGCGTTTTACATGTGATGATGGTCGTTATGATGATTGTGGTGGTCATGATGGTGCGAACCAGACCGACGTCTCGGCGCCGGCTCATCGGCGAACTTCTCGCCGTCTAAAATACCGAGCCGCTTATATTGGCGGTCGACCCGTTCTTTCGTCTCGTCTCCGACGTGCGGTGATTCCATGACGAGTTGATAGCTACCGAGCGCCACCCGAAACGGCTCCATCTGCGTGCGATGGACCGGAAACGACTTCACGTCCCGTAAGTAATCGGCGAGCCGGTTCGCTGATGCGTCATCGGGATAATCTGCGAGGTCTGAGGCGAAGCGTTGCATGTCTTTCAACAGACTGCCCGTCTTCACTTGATGACGGATGCCACTAATAATGGCGATGACGATTACCGTGACGATAGCTAAGATGAAAATCAGAAAAAAGATTGGCATCTCACCAAAAAATGAGTCCCCCATCCCCGTCGAATCGATATAGACTTCTTCTCCAAATGCTAGCGTATTGAACATGTCTGTGCCCCCTTTCTGCTACATACGATCATCTCTCGGTTTTTGTTTCATCTCCATGAAAAAAAGCCGTGGTCTTTAACCCACGGCCGACATACTTAGTTCAGTTGTTTCTCCATCATGATGCGCGGTGCGCCATCTTCCGTGTACGCCCCCATGATGTCGTAGCCACAGAGCAGGTTCAAAATGATGACGCCTTTGTTCGTGTTGCGCGCTTTCGTCCGAATCGAGTGGAACCCTTGCGCTTTCACCCATTCGAGTTGCGTATCCATCAACTTGCGGCCGATCCCGTGCTTTTGGAACTCAGGATGCACGCCGCCAGCCCAGCTATAGAAGCGATATGGCTCAGCCTCGTAGCCGATCTTGAATCCGACGGGCCGGTCGTCAGAAAATGCGAGTAACACGAGCGGGTTGGCATGGCGGTACAGTCGTTCTTTAAAACGAAGTTGGTCGATGTCGCCGTACAGATGGCGATACAGGTTGAAGAATTCCTCTTCAAACTCGTTAAAGTTCGTCGTCACATCTTTCACGATAAATGAACTGGTCGTACTCATCTTTCCATCCCCTTTCGAAATATGGACAAGTTACTCGTACGCCTGTTTATTTCGCCATCTACTCGGATTTTCCTGTTTCTCGCTCAAATGCGTTCAAACCTTTTTGTTTGTACACCCCGAGCGAACGTTTCGGGAGACTCCGTACCATCCAGTTTTTGAACACACGTTGTTTGTCCTCGATCGATAGTCCGTATCCTTCCGTCACGATATGACGGGCCCGCGTCGTCACGTCATAAAGCGAGATGGCGGCAGCGACCGAGATATTTAAACTTTGGACATAGCCTTGCATCGGGATGACGTAATTCCCGTCCGCTTTCGCGAGTGCCTGCTCCGACACACCGTGATGCTCATTCCCGAATAAGAGTACGGTCGGTTTTGACACGTCGACGTCTTCGAGCGGGATCGCCTCTTCGCTGAGCGCCGTCGCAAGTATTTGATAGCCGTCTACTTTCAACTGGTCGATCGCCTCTTCAATCGAAGCGTGTTCGACCACGTCGACCCAACGATCGGCACTCTTGGCGATAATCGAGTTCGGTTTGAACTTGGCCCGCCCTTCAACGACGTGAAGCGTCTGCACACCGAACGCATCCGCCGAGCGTAATACTGCCGATTGATTGTGCGGATCATCAACGCCTTCGGTCAATACTGTAATGTGATTCGTCCGCGTGTTCAACACGTCTTGCATCCGCTTGACGCGGTCTGGCATGAGCATTGCGAACAGGAGCCGGTCCTCTTCTGCCATAACGCCTGTTCGCAGCAACTCTTCAAGCAACGCAGCCTGCTCTTTTTTTGACAATGCCGATGTCGTCTGTCTCCATCCCATTCTTCTCGCCCCTTTCAACCTCTAGTATTTTAGCGGGATTCGTTTCGACTGACAAGCGACGTTGTAAAACGGCGGATTTTCACCCTTCCATAAAAATTCATAAATTTTAGGAAACCGGTTGCACAAAATTATGCAATCGATTACAATCATTAATGCAAGCGATTGCATTGGCGGTCGTTCTAAACAGAGAAAAAGTTCCGAATAGGAAGGAAGCGTATAGCATGAAACAGCTCATCTCATTTGATTTTTGGCAAAAACTCGGTAAGGCCTTGATGGTCGTTATCGCCGTTATGCCGGCAGCAGGACTCATGATTTCGATCGGTAAATTGATCGGCATGTCAGCCGGAGACGTCAGCATCTTACTCACGACGGCACGCATCATCGAAGACTTAGGTTGGGGCATCATCGTCAACTTACATATCTTGTTCGCGGTCGCCATCGGTGGCTCGTGGGCGAAAGACAAGGCCGGCGGTGCGTTCGCCGCACTGATCGCCTTCATTTTGATCAACCGTGTCACAGGCGCCATCTTTAACGTCAACGGCGCCATGCTCCAAGACCCGGAAGCGACAGTCCAATCCCTCTTTGGGGCCGACCTCGTCGTCGCTGATTACTTCACATCTGTCCTCGGTTCACCTGCCCTGAACATGGGTGTGTTCGTCGGGATCATCGCCGGTTTCCTCGGTGGTGCTCTTTATAACCGGTTCTACAATTTCAGTAAATTGCCGAACGCCTTGTCGTTCTTCAACGGGAAACGGTTCGTCCCGTTCGTCGTCATCCTCGGTTCGGTCGTCGCGGCGATCGCGCTGTCGATCATCTGGCCAACAATTCAAGGGGCACTCAACAGCTTCGGCCAATGGATTGCCACGTCACGTGACACGGCACCGATCCTCGCGCCGTTCATCTACGGTGCACTCGAACGTCTGTTGTTACCGTTCGGTCTCCACCACATGCTCACCGTCCCGATGAACTACACGGAGCTCGGTGGCACGTACACGATTTTAACAGGCGCGACAGCTGGTTCAGTCGTCGCCGGTCAAGATCCGCTTTGGTTAGCTTGGGTGACGGACCTCGTCAACCTTCGCGCCGCTGGGGATACGGCTGCTTATAACACGCTGCTCGCTGACGTCGTACCGGCCCGTTTCAAAGTCGGTCAAGTCATCTTGTCGTTCGCCGCACTCATCGGTGCCGCTTATGCGATGTACCGTAACGTCGATGAGGACAAGAAAGCCCAGTACAAGCCGATGTTCCTCTCGGCCGGTCTCGCCGTCTTCTTGACGGGTGTCACTGAGCCGATCGAGTTCATGTTCATGTTCGTCGCTCCAGTCCTTTACGTCATGTATGCACTCATGGCCGGTGCCGCCTTCGCCTTGGCGGACATTATCGACCTTCGTGTCCACGCGTTCGGTGCGATCGAGCTATTGACGCGGATCCCGATGATCATCAAAGCCGGACTCCTGCAAGACTTGATCAACTTCTTCCTCGTCTCGGCTGCGTTCTTCTTCATCAACTTCGGGGTGTTCAACTTCTTCATCAAGAAGATGAACTTGCCGACGCCTGGACGTAACGGCAACTATATGGAAGAAGCGACAGAGCAATCGACGGTGACCGGCAACGAGCAGGTCATGGGGATTATCGCTCTACTCGGTGGGGAAGATAACATCGAGGACGTCGATGCCTGCATGACACGTCTTCGTGTCACAGTGAAAGATATGTCGCTCGTCTCAGAAGAGCGCGAATGGAAAAAGAACGGCGCCATGGGTCTTATCTTGAAAGACCGCGGTGTCCAAGCAATCTACGGCCCGAAAGCCGACGTGTTGAAGTCTGACATTCAAGACGTCATCGGTGCATAATCAACAGGCCAGCTCGTGCGAGTTGGCCTGTTTTTTCTAAAGGAGGACTACTGTGAATATTTTGACGCTCAACTGTCACGCCTGGTTAGAAGATCGGCAACAAGAGAAAATCGACTCAATCGTGGAACGGATCGCGAGCGAGGAGTATGACATCATCGCGCTCCAAGAAGTGAACCAACATAAAGAAGCGCCGCTGATTGACGGTCTCATCCGTGAAAACAACTTTGCCCACGTCCTCGTTGAAAAACTCCGTGAGCAAGGGGTCGCCTATTACATGACATGGGATTTCGCCCATTACGGATATGACATCTACGAAGAAGGCGTCGCGATCTTATCGCGGACACCGTTCGTCTCGACCGAGTCGTTCTTTGTCTCCCAAACGACCGACCCGAACGATTACAAGTCTAGAAAAATCGTCAAAGCCGTCGTCAGTGGCACTGACGAACCGACGGCCGTCTACTCGTGCCATCTCGGTTGGTGGCATGATGCGGACGAACCGGCTCGTCACCAGCTCGATGAACTGCTTCGCCGCGTCGAAGATGACGACCGGGCTCTCCTGCTCGGCGACTTCAACAACGACGCGTTTCTGCGCGGTGAAGGCTACGACTATTTGATCGACCACGGTCTTCAAGACTTGTTCTTTCTCGCGGCTGAGCGTGAAGGCGATGCGACCGTCCAAGGAAAAATCGCCGGTTGGGACGAGAACAAGCAGGCGCTTCGCATCGACTTGATGTTGACGAACGCCCCGATCCACGTTTCGCGTCACGCCGTCGTCTTTGACGGCGACAACGGACCAATCGTGTCAGACCATGCCGGTGTCGAAGCGACCGCGTTTTGGCGTTAAGTTCCATGCCCTTTTCTTTCATTCCACTCTGCAAAGACACGATTATCGTGTCTTTTTTGCTGGCATTTTTACGTAAAGGGAGTACAATTTACTTATAAAAAATAAGTTTCTTGAATAAAACGACAACGTTGAGGTGAATTACATGGATCAACATCCAACAAAAGTGAATGCGGCGTTTATCATTTTACTGATCGGTGTGTTCATGGCTGCTCTTGATAACGGGATAATTAGTGCCGCCCTGACAACCATCAATGCTTCCTTTGACGTGACGGCAACCCAAGGGACGTGGGGCATCACCCTGTACACGTTGGGACTCGCCATCGCAACCCCGATTGTTGGTAAACTATCGGACCGGTATGGACGAAAAAAGCTGTTCCTCATTGAAATCGCAATTTTCACAATCGGATCGCTCGGCGTGGCATTGAGTCCGAACTTCACGTTTTTCTTAGCCTCACGGTTGCTCCAATCATTTGGCGGCGGCGGGATTTTCATCATCGCTAGTTCCTATGTTATCAGCACGTACACGAGAGAGAAGCAAGGAAGCATGCTCGGGTTGCTCGGCGGGATGAACGGAATCGCTTCGGTCATCGGTCCAAATATCGGCAGTTTCCTCATTGACATGACCGGAACGTGGCATTGGTTATTTTTAATTAACGTACCAATCGGATTACTGCTGTTAGTTGGCGGTTTCTTCTATCTTGAAGAAACGAAAGCGACCGCCTTGTCTAAAATCGATTTCCTCGGTATTTCATTGCTATCGCTGTCGATTTTAAGCGTCATGTTCGCCATCAATAATCTCGGGACAGGCAACTTGTTCCGCAGTTTGTTCTCACAAGCCGTGCTCGGATTGTTATTGATTGCTGTCGCTTTGTTCGCTCTGCTCATGTATGTCGAGAAGAAACGTGAGCGCGGAACGCGTTACGATCCATTCCTCCCATATAGCTTGCTTCGAAAACCGACGTACGCTGTGACGATGCTCATGGCCCTTTTATCGGGAACCTTGATTGGAGCCGTCATCTTTATTCCTTCGTTCGTGGAGCAAGTGCTTGGGATTCCTGCAGCGAAGTCAGGCTATTGGATGACGCCACTCGCCATCGCATCTGGAATCGGTGCCGGGGGCGGCGGATACTTTGTCGATAAGCAGGGACCCGTCAGAACATTGATCTTGTCTGGTGTCATTTCAATCATTGGTTACGGGGGGCTCGCCTTTTTCGTCGACACGAAACTGTCGTTCGTCCTCTTCTCCGTCATCGCCGGGATTGGATTTGGATTTGTACTCGGTGCGCCATTGACCGTTCTGACAGCAAACGCGGCGGGTCTTCAAAAAGGAACGGCGCTCGGGACATTGTCCGTCTCGCGTCAAATCGGATTAACGATTGCACCGACCATTTTCGGTGCATTCATTCAAAATGGATTCAGTCAATTGGACACATTGATTCCGCAGAAGTTACGAGCGTATGGAATTGACCCGGCCAGCATCCCGCCCGATCAGCTCGACCAACTCGGCGGCTCGTATGGAGATCTTCAATCTCGAATTGACCAAATTCCTATAGAGAACGTACGTCTTGCTTTAACGGATGCCTTCCAACAAGCCGCCCACTTGGCGTATCAACCTATCTATGTGGCGACAAGTGTGGCGGCGCTTCTCATCATCATCTTAGCGTTCGTTTTTCGAAAACAGTTCGAGCGTGATGCTGAAGTAATGGAGAATCGACAACAACATGAAGAGTAATCCATGAGTCGGCTCTGATTTAACCCTTTTCTTTCACAATGTGAGCGAAAAGGGTTTTGCTTTTGGCGAAAATTCGGTATGGTTGGAAACGACTGAAGTCTAACAACCTTGAACGAAAGAAGTGATTTTATTTTGACAACCACTCCATCGCTCAGTCGGACCGACTGGACGCTCATCTTATCGCTCGCATTGCTCACGTTCGTACTCGGTACAAGTGAATTTGTCATCGTCGGGATTTTGCCCGATATCGCCGATGGCCTGTCCATTTCGATTGCCACGGCCGGTACGCTCGTCTCGGCGTTCGCGATCACGTTCGCCATCGGCACACCGCTCACGATGTCGTTCACAAGCCACTTGCCAAAGCGAAAATTGATGCTCACGCTCACTGTTGCATTCATCGTCTTCAATTTGTTCAGTAGTCTCGCCCCGACGTATGGAATGTTACTTGCACTCCGGATGATGACCGCCGTCGTGACGGGTGTGCTCATCTCGCTCGCCATGCTCGTCGCGAGCGAGTCGGTTCCGGCCGGGAAGCGTGGGATTGCCGTCTCGTTCATTTTCGGCGGCTTCACGATGGCGAACGTGTTCGGTGTTCCGCTCGGGACTTTCATCGGGCAACGCTCGGGCTGGGAAGCGACGTTCTTCATGACGACCGCACTCGGTGTCGTCGCGTTATTCGCGGTCTACCGCGTCGTCCCCAACCAGTTATCGAGCGCGAAGACGTCGATCTCTGACCAGCTCCGCCTCTTGACGAATCCGCGTATTTTGATTGCCTTCTTCATCCCGGCTTTCGGATTCGGTGCGACGTACGTCGTCTATACGTATCTCGTCCCGATTTTAAAAGGCGTGCTCGGCGTTCCGGTCGCATGGATCAGTCCGATCCTGCTCGCCTACGGTTTCATCTCAATTTTCAGCAACATGGCAGCCGGTAAGATTGCGAGCCATAATCCGATTGGACGGCTCCGGTTCGTCTTTCTCATCCAAGCGTTCGTCTTGGCAGCCTTGTATGTGACGACGTCGAACGTGACGCTCGGTCTCATCAATATCGCGTTCATGTCGTTCATGGCAATTCTGCTCACGACGTCGACGCAAATCTATTTGATTGATTTGGCCGAGAAGTTCAATCCAGACGCCAAAGGTCTGGCCTCGTCGCTCATGCCGGTCGCGAGCAACGTCGGTATCGGGATGGGCTCTGCCGTTGGTGGTCTCGTCTATGCGAACGCACCCGTGATGATGCTCGCCCTCGTCGGCGGTGTCGTCGCCCTCATGACCGCCTTGCTCACAGCGGTCAGTCATCGTCTCGACCAACGCTAAACAGCGTGCCCGAACCCGGGCACGCTGTTTTTTTAGAGCCAATCTACGATTTGATCGATTGTCTCATCAAGTTGCTGTTTCGCGCTGAGCGGGCTGTCGTTATCCCCGTCTTGCGGCCCGTACATCCCAAAGTTGGCATGATTGCCACCTTCGATCTGATGGAACGTGGCGTCACTCGGCACGCTGTCACGGCTCGCCTCGATATCGGCCGGTGTCGCCAGACCATCCAATTCACCCGAGATCGACAAGACGCGCAAGTCGCTATCCGTCATCGAGCTGATCGGATACGAGGCGAGGAAGATGACCCCGTCGACTTTATCTTCGTTTTCGAGCGCATAGCCCGAGGCGGCCGAACCGCCGAGCGAATGACCGGCGACGTACCAGCGCTCGATATCGGGATGTGCCTCGATGATTGTTTCCGCTGCATCGATATCTAAGATGCCGAGGTTCAAGCGCAGCGACGGGATGGCGACAAAGTGCCCTGCTTCCGCCAATCGGGTCCCGTAATAGGCGTACGCCTCTTTATCGACTTTTGCACCCGGGTACAGGATAATCCCGACCTCGCTCCCCGGGTCACCGAACTCTAGTCGGTTGTCGACCTGTTCAGCTTCAACCGCATAGCCAAGCGCTTCATCCGTCGGTCCGTACGTCATTTGCGTCCAAACGACGAAGCCGATCACGGCGACAAGGATGACGGCAAGCAACGACAGTCCGATCCACTTCAGTTTTCTCTTCATTATATACCTCCATTTGCATCCACTTCGTCGTCACGGTACACTAATAGTAAAAAAGGGAAATACCAGGGGGACACCATGACGAAAAGTTCTGTAACCACGACGATTCAGTGGTTTATTTTTATTTTAGCTACCAATATTGTACCACCGCTCGCCATCGCCGCCCTATTTGAACTGTCGCCGGCCGAGACGATGACGTTCATCTCGCGCTCGCTGTTCATCTTCGCACTGTTCAGCATCATCCAGACGCTGTTCGGCCACCGTCTGCCGATCTTAGAAGGACCGGCCGGCATTTGGTGGGGTGTGTTCACGCTGTACGCCTCGATCGGCCCTGCCCTTTACGGCAGCGGGCAAGAGACGCTCCAAGCGCTCGGCTTCATGCTGTTCTTGAGCGGTGTGCTCGGCGTGGTCATGACCGTGACCGGACTGCTACGGCGCATGTTGTCGCTGTTCACGCCTCAAGTGCTCGGCGTCTATATGATCCTGCTCGTCCTGCAACTATCCGGTGCCGTCATTAAAGGCGGTTTCGGTGTGAGCGAGGACGGCATCAATATCGTCCAAGCCGTCGCGACAGCCGGGCTCGTCTTATTCGCACTCACGCTCGAGCGGAGCCGCTTCAAACAATACGGTCTCGTCATGACGCTTTTCGTCGGGTTCGGATTGTTCAACCTGCTCGGTCTCGGCAATCCGATCGTTCGTTCGGACTCGTTCTTCCTTGTTCCCGAGCTGTTCCCTTTCGGCGCTTGGGTATGGGATTGGAACTTACTTCCGACCGCTTTCGTCATCACACTTCTACTCATGACGAACGTGCTCGCGAACATCAAATTGATTGAGCGCATCGTCAGTTCACGGACGAAACAACAAGTCGAAGGCAACGTCGCCGCGTCTGGCGTCGTCAGCGGTGTCAGTCAGATGGTCGCTGGTCTGTTTGGAACGCCTGGACCGGTCGCGATCTCTGGGACAGCCGGTTTCTTGTCGTCAACGGAGAGCGTGCACCGTGCACCTCACCTCGTCGCTCACGGCTTAATGATGGTGCTCGCTTTAATCGGACCGTTCGTGTCGCTCATCGCAAGCATCCCGGCCGCGGTCGGGTACGCCATCGTCACCCCGCTTATCGCGACGATGATCATCATCGGGATTAACGAGGCCGCGTTCGAGTTGAACCAAAAGACGGCGTCGCTCACGGTCGGCCTCCCGCTCGTCATCGGGGCCGGGGCGATGTTGCTCCCGCCTGGGGCGATGAACGATTTACCGCCGCTCCTTGCGACCGTGTTCTCGAACGGTCTCGTCCTCGGGACGGTCGTCGCCTTGACGACCGCCATCCTAAGCCGGATCCACGACTAAAAAAGAACTGACCTCGCGCCTGAGGTCAGTTCTTTTCGGTTACGTGCATATGGAAAGCTTTGTCGTGCGGTAAGACGGCACCGTCTTCCGCCTCGAAGTGTTCGCGGTCCTTGAAGTAAGCCGCAACCGTCAATGTGTCCCGATGAAAGGCACGCTTGAACGCTTGCTCGGCCGTGACCGGTGTCCCATCATCGTTCTTCAGTTCGAGACCCATCAGCTTGTAGCCGATCGTTTGACCACCGCGGCTCATCTGGCACGCCTCGATCGCATACGAGACGAGTGTCGGTGTGATGACGGTGTGGACGAACTCGCTCTTCACTTTCTTCCGGACGAGCTGTTCGACACCGAAACTTAGTAACCCGGCAATGACACCGTCAATCATGACGGCTTTCGTGCGTTTACTCGTCACTCGCTTCATTGGCTCATCCCCTGCATCATTCCAGACGTCAACACTTCCGTGCCTTGTCCTTCTTCTGCCGCCATGATCAAGGCCCGGGCCACATGTAACGCTTGGATTGGGGCCGCGTTTGGCACTTTTTCGAGCAACAGCGGTTGGAATGGGCGGCTGACGACTTCAGCCGCTTTCTCACCGAGCCGGAACGACTCGCGGTCGCCGAGTAAGAGCGACGGGCGAGCGATAATCAAGTGCTCGAACCCGAACACTTTGAGCCCGTTCTCGAGTTCGCCTTTCACTCGGTTGTAGAAGAACGGCGAGCGCAATGACGCACCTTGTGCCGAGACAACGGCGTAACGTATGGCGCCGTGCCGTTTCGCGACACGCGCGACTTCGAGCGGTAACTCGAGGTCGACATGTTTAAACGCCTGCTGCGATCCGGCGACGGCAATCGTCGTACCGAGTGCACAGTACACATCGTCAATGTGAGGCAACGTCTCATCCATCTTTTCAAAGCCGACAACTTCATGTAATTTCGGGTGACTCCAACGTTTCGAGCGGCGGACGACGATCCATACCGCATCATACCGTTCTTGTTCGAGCAACTGCTCGACGAGCTCGCGTCCGATCAAACCGGTCGCGCCGACAACGAGTGCTGTTTTTCCCATCCTAGTTCCCCCTTGTTACGTACTCCTTTCAGTCTAGCTGACTTGCCGTTCATCGGCAACGACCTCGTCGGGACTGAACCGATCGACGAGACGGAAGAAACCGTTCAAGAACAGGGCTGTGAATGAGCCGGCAACGATGGCGCTATCCGTGAACAGTTGGATCGATTCCGGCATATTGGCGACAATGCCTGGGTTGGCCGTGATGCCGAGTCCGATGCCGATCGAGAGCGCGATCGTGATCAAGTTCTCGTTTTTCGCAAAATCGACTTGGCTAAGGATGCGAATCCCCGACGCGGCGACCGTTCCGAACATGACGAGCATCGCCCCACCGAGCACCGGTTTCGGGATGAGCGTCGTGAACGTCGCGACTTTCGGCAAAAAGCCGAGCAAGATCAAAAGCCCGCTCGTCCAAAAGATGACACGACGTGATTTGACACCCGACAGCTGGACGAGTCCGACGTTTTGACTGAACGTCGTGTACGGGAAGCTGTTGAAGATCCCGCCGAGGATCGTCGCCACACCTTCGGCTCGGTACCCTTTCGTCAATTCGTTTGATCCGATCGGTTTTTTCGTGATGTCACTCAATGCCAAGAACACACCGGTCGATTCGATCATCGAGATGATGGCGACGAGCGTCATGACGAGAATGGCCGACACGTCAAACGTCGGCACCCCGAAGTAGAACGGCTGCACCATTTGGAACCAGCCGGCCTCACGGACCGGGCTGAAATCGACGAGACCGAGGAACGCGGCGACACCGGTACCGATCAAGACGGCGAACAAGACCGCTGCCGCCCGACTGAAGACGGTACCGACTCGGTTCAAGACGAGAATCAAACCAATCGTCAATCCTCCGAGCGCCAAGTTTTGCATCGAAGCGAAACCAGGCTCACCCGGTGTCCCGCCGCCGATATCATTGATGGCGACCGGGATGAGCGAGAGGCCGATGATCGTCACGACCGAACCAAGGACGACCGGCGGGAAGAATCGGGCCAGTTTGCCGACGAAGCCTGAAATCAAGATGACGATGACACCGCTCGCAATCAACGCCCCATAAATCGCTGTAATACCGCTCGAACTGCCGATGGCGATCATCGGACCGACCGCTGTGAACGTACAACCGAGCACGACCGGTAGCCCAACACCGGTGAAGCGGGTCGTCCATACTTGAAGCAATGTCGCGACGCCGCACATGAACAAATCGATGGCGACGAGATACGCGAGCTCAGTCGGTCCGAGCCCGATGGCCCCACCGACGATGAGCGGGACGATGGCTGCGCCTGTATACATCGCAAGCAGATGTTGGAACCCGAGACTGGCCGTTTTGAACGTGTTCATCGGACCACCTCTACGAACGAGATGCTATCTGCTCCAAGTTTGGCGATACGGGCGAGTGATTCGACACGATACCCTTTGTCGATCAGTTTGTCCCGTCCTGGCTGGAACGACTTCTCGATGACGATGCCGACACCAGCGACGGTCGCACCGGCCGACTCGACGAGCTGCGTCAAACCGAGCGCCGCTTCCCCGTTCGCGAGGAAGTCATCGATGACGAGGATGCGCTCATCCGGTTGGACGAAACGACGGCTCAAGCTGATGCGGTTCGTCTCTTGTTTCGTGAACGAATAGACGTCCGCTTCAACGAGGTCGTCTTGGAGCGTGAGCGATTTCCGTTTGCGGGCGAACACGAACGGGATGCCGAGCTCGAGCGCCGTCATCATCGCCGGGGCGATCCCGCTCGATTCGAGTGTGACGATCCGGTCGATCTGGTCATCACGGAATCGGTCTGCGAATTCACGACCGATCGCCTGCATCAATTCAGGATCGACTTGGTGGTTCAGGAACGCATCGACTTTCAATACTTGGTCCGACAAGGCACGGCCTTCGTCTCTAATTTTGTCTTCTAACTGCTTCATTGTGTTTCCCTCCAATAAAAAAATGCGATTCGTCACCCCTACCCGGGGACGACGAACCGCATGAAAACACAAAGAATGCACACGACAAGCGTCACCCGTAGTCGAACCATTTACGGTGGTTCGGTAGAGACTTGTGAGCCATATTCTCACGGATATACGAGTGCGAATCTTTTTAGTTATATAAGATAGAGTTTATTGTAGACGAGATTGTAAAAATTGCAACCCGTTTATGAAAAGACAGCTAAAAGTCCGATTTTTCTGAAACTGCTGTATACTGAAGATACTGGAAAAATGAGAGGAGCTCGTTGTGTATGAAGCTATTCGTTCTTGGTGCCACCGGCCGGACCGGTCATCAGTTTATCGATCAAGCGATCGAGCACGGCCATCATGTGACCGCCTTCGTGCGCGAACAGAAAAAACTCATCCCGACCCCGCAGCTCGAGATCATAGAAGGCGACGTCTCGGACAGTTCGGCGTTGACCGACGCGCTCAAAGGGCACGACGCCGTCATCAGCTGTCTCGGGACCGATTTGAGCGACCCCGATTTCTTGGCCAGCGTGACCGATGCACTCGTCCCCGCTATGAAAGCGAACGATGTGACGCGCATTCTGTACCTCGCGTCTGCCGGGATTGATAAGGAGATTCCCGGGATCGCCGGAACGGTCGTAACGTTCATGCTCCGGAAGCCGCTTCGCGACCACCGGGCCGCGGTCGACCTGTGGCGCAACTCGTCGTTCGACTATACGATCGTGCGGCCGATGCAATTGACTGACGGTCCCCGGACCTCCGTGTATCGCACGTCCGTCGACAGCATTCCAGACAACGGGAAACAGATCTCGCGGGCCGACGTCGCCCAGTTCATGTTGAACGCCGTTGAAGAACACCAATTCGTCCGCCAATCGGTCGGACTGGCGTACTAATTTTTTTGAATCCATGCTACAATATCGGATAGTCAACTTTGAAGGGAACGAATACGAATTATGAGTATATTAACAGTACAAAACTTGAGCCACGGTTTCGGTGACCGCGCCATTTTAAACGACGTGTCTTTCCGTCTATTGAAAGGCGAACACATCGGCCTCATCGGAGCGAACGGTGAAGGCAAATCAACGTTCATGAACATCATCACGCGCAAACTTCAACCGGACGAAGGGAAAATCGAATGGGCGAAAAACGTCCGTGTCGGTTACCTCGACCAGCACGCTGTCCTCGCCCGCGGGATGACGATTCGTGACGTGTTGAAAAGTGCGTTCCAATACTTGATCGACATGGAGACACGCATCGGCGAACTCTACATGGAGATGGGTGACGCGACACCGGAACAGATGGACGACATGCTCGCTGAAGTCGGTGAACTGCAAGAGACGCTCGACTCGAACGACTTCTATATCATCGATGCGAAAGTTGAGGAAGTCGCCCGCGGACTCGGTATTTTAGACGTCGGGCTCGACCGTGACGTCGCTGATTTGTCAGGCGGACAGCGGACGAAAGTGTTGCTAGCGAAGTTGCTCCTTGAAAAACCGGACATCCTCCTCCTTGATGAGCCGACCAACTACTTGGACGAGATTCACATCGAATGGTTGAAGCGTTATCTCCAAAACTATGACAATGCGTTCATCTTGATCTCGCACGATATCCCATTCCTAAATAGCGTCATCAACTTGGTCTACCATATGGAAAATCAAGATTTGTCGCGCTACGTCGGCGACTATGACAAATTTATGGAAGTGTATGAGATGAAACGGTCGCAGCTCGAGTCGGCTTACAAACGCCAACAGGCAGAAATCGCTGACTTGAAAGATTTCGTCGCCCGCAACAAGGCCCGCGTCTCGACGCGGAACATGGCGATGTCACGCCAGAAGAAACTTGACAAGATGGATGTCATCGAGCTAAGCGCGGAACGTCCGAAGCCAGAATTCCGGTTCTTGCAGGCACGCACGTCAGGCCGTCTCATCTTTGACGCGAAAGATCTCGTCATCGGTTACGATGAGCCGCTCTCACGTCCGCTCGACCTCCAAATGGAGCGCGGTCAGAAAATCGCCCTCGTCGGTGCGAACGGGATCGGGAAGACGACGCTCTTGAAAAGTCTGCTCGGCATGATCAATCCGCTCGAAGGAACGGTCGAACGCGGCGAGTTCTTGGAGATCGGGTACTTCGAACAAGAAGCGGCCGTCAGCAACAACACGTGTATCGAAGAGATTTGGAGTGAGTTCCCGTCACTCAACCAGCAACAAGTCCGGGCCATGCTCGCGAAGTGTGGTCTCATGACGAAGCATATCGAAAGTAAGATTGCGGTCCTCAGTGGTGGGGAGAAGGCGAAAGTCCGTCTCTGTAAGCTTCAAAACAACGAATCGAACTTGCTCCTCCTCGATGAGCCGACGAACCACTTGGACGTCGACGCGAAGGAAGAGTTGAAGCGCGCGTTGAAAGAGTATAAAGGCAGTATCCTACTCATCAGTCACGAACCGGAGTTCTACCAAGACATCGTCACTGACGTCTGGAACTGTGAATCGTGGACGACGAAAGTATTCTAATCCATGTAGAGGAAGTGTCGCATGACTGGTCCAATCCAATTGAACGAACGCATCGTTCTGTATGACATCATCCGAGGATTTGCCTTATGCGGCATCTTCCTCGTCAACATCCCAAGCATGCTCGGGAGCGACTGGATTTCTGGTAACCCCGACTATATGGGGAGTGATTTACTCGTCCGGACGCTGTTCGATTTGTTCGTCCAGACGAAGTTCTATACGATCTTCTCGCTTTTGTTCGGGATCGGCTTCTCGATTTTCCTTGAGCGCTCATATGCGCGTGGGGACTCGGTCGGCCGTTACATCCGACGAATCGCCATCTTATTCCTCTTCGGACTTGCTCACCTGGCCATCTGGTCGGGTGACATCTTACATACGTATGCGATGTGGGGCTTATTGCTCCCGTTGTTTTATGGGTTGAGCAACCGCGTGATTTTGACATGGGCGTGGGGTTTGTTGATTACGAGCTTTGTATTGTTCTATGTCTCATCCATGTACTTAGAATTGTTTCTCGGATTAAGGTTTTTGGGCGATCCCTTCCCAGCCATCTTTAATTCCGGTTTTGGTCCGTGGTTCGACTATCGCTTAGACAAAGAGATTTTTGCTATGTTCCAAACCTCATTTTTTGTCGGGGTTGAAATTCTAAGCCTGTTCTTGTTCGGCCTTTACATCGGGCGGGAACGGAAGCTGCTGACATGGACGATTCAAGGATTGACGCGGACGGCCATCATCTGCGCGGTAGCTGCCCTGCCGTTCTTCGGAGTCATTGTTTGGCATCATTACGGTGGCGGTGCAGATTATTCGGCGACGAACTCCGCGGCTGTCCTCGTCTCCGGCAAACTGCTCGCGACGACGTACGTCTGTTTCTTCACCATCGCTGTCCGCAACGGGCGCGCGTTCCGTCCGCTTCAAGCGCTCGGTCGCATGGCGCTGACGAACTATTTGACGCATACGCTCGTCGTCGTCATCCCGGTCATCGCTTTTGGCTACTATGGTCACCTGTCGTTGACGGAAGGTTTGTTCCTGAGCATCGCGATTTTGATTGCACAGGCGTTCTTCTCGATGTGGTGGTTAAAATCACATCGCTACGGTCCGTTCGAGAAGTTATGGCGCAACGGTACGTATGGGCTTCAAAAAAATAAGGATGCTGCCTAAAGGCCGAACGATTTCGTTCGGTCTTTTTTTTGTGCAGGTAGGAAATCCCAGAAACTCATGCTATCCTAATTGAGGAAAACGCTTGCATTATCAAGGAGGAACGTATGTCACAGTTAGCGATCGAAGTGAAAGGTCTCGTCAAACAGTACAAAATCATGGAGCGGGATGCGGGCTTGAAAGGCGCAATCAAAGCACTGTTCACACGGAAATATCGTATCAAAGAAGCCGTGAAAGGCATCGATCTCTCCGACCATGTACTTCTTCGAGGGACGTGGGTTCATGATGTTTGCGCTCGCGACCCCGTTCGTCGCTGTCGTATCACTCGTAATCGCATACCGGTTTTGGCTTTACGGACTGCGAGCGTTCGCAAGTAAGGGTTCATAACTATTTAAGGGAAAGGCTGATGATATGAACATCACGAGACAGTGGGATCAGGAAGACAGTGAATTTATTCGGCAACGATTAATTGAATACAACCTATCTCAATTACCAGAAGAAGTGAAAACTCCTATCCAACAAGTCAGCTTCATCTTAAGAAATGAGGATGAAGACATCGTCGGCGGTGTGACGGGCACGATTTTTTGGCAGATGCTACACATCAACTTTTTATGGGTCGATGCGAGCGTTCGCGGTTCAGGGTACGGAAAACAATTAATGCGTGACATCGAGAAATTGGCAATCGATCAAGCCTGCAGACTGATTCAACTCGATACGTTCAGTTTCCAGGCACCAGAGTTTTACATCGCCCTCGGCTATGAGGTCGTCGGTGTGATTCCCGGCCATCCGACACCAGAGCACCAACAATATTATTTGAAAAAGACATTAACTGTTTAATCAATCATTCATCACAGAACAGGCCCGAAGCATTCGCTTCGAGCCTTGTTTTTCATTCAATGATTCAGTTTCGGTGGCATGACGTTCGAACGTTTCAGCAAGATCAGGACGATACCAATCCATAACGTTAAACCGATATACATGAAGAACGTGTTCACATTGAACAGTTGATTATTCATGTATATCGAGAAGACGTTGCTCGTGATACTGTCCACATAATTCCAATCCGCGCTACGCCCTTCTTGATTCATGACGACGTGCTTTACATACGCCCGGTACGTATCAAATTCGTTCGCTTGATAGCGGTACGCCGCATAGAGAAACGCTGGGATGGTGATGACTCCGACCGATAATATACGTGTACTCCAATTCATGACCAATCCCATCCAACCCGTCACGATGAGCAGCATCAAAAATAGAAGAATCGGCAGTGCGAGCAAGGCCGGATTCCCATTCCCTGAAATTTGTAACGGATTGACCGTCATCAGATTACCTAAATAAAAGATACCGGCACATGCGCCGAATCCAATTAGCATCATCCATCCGATTCGCTTGTGCTTATACATCAGAGTTCTCCATTTCTTGTTAGGTTGGCTTAACGTTCATCCTCTTTCAGTATAAGTCTATTATTTCCAAATAAAAACAAAAAATGAACACCCAGTTTAAAACCGAGTGTTCATTCATACCTTAGTTCGTCGCCGCTGCTGTCAACACAGGAACGATTTGTTTTTTACGTGATACGACGCCAGGAAGTGTCGCCAGGCCGTCTAACAGTTCGACGTTGAACGCTTGTTCGAACAAATCATGCTTCGCACCGACAACGAGTGCTTCTGAATCGTTCGTCAAGATGTTCGTGATCGCGAAGACGAACAAGTCGAGCTGTTTGTCAGCAATCGTCTTCGCCATCGCCGCCTCGACTTCACTTTTACGGCTCAATACGTCGTTCGCGTCAACCGTGTTCACTTGGGCGATCTCGATGCGGTAGTCGCCCATCGCGAACTCTTTCGCGTCGAGCGAGATGAGTTCAGGCACCGTCTTCTGGCTCAAGTCGGCTCCTGCTTTCAACATTTCGAGACCGTACGCCTCAACGTCAGTTCCGGCGATGTCTGCAAGCTCTTTCGCTGCTTTGACGTCCTCGTCCGTGCATGTCGGTGACTTGAACAAGAGCGAGTCCGAGATGATCGCCGATAGCATCAATCCGGCCATGTCAGACGCGATTTCGACACCGTGTTCTTTGTACAGCTTGAGCAAGATCGTCGCCGTGCAGCCAACCGGCTCCGCCCGGTAATAAAGTGCGTCTGCCGTTTGGAAGTTAGCGATGCGGTGATGGTCGATGACTTCAAGGATCCGCACGTCAGCAATGTCGGGCGCACTTTGTTGGAATTCATTATGGTCGACCAAGATGACCGAGTTCGTTTCGTCCGATACACGTTCGACGAGGCGCGGCGCCTTGACACGGAAGTGGTCGAGCGCGTATTGCGTCTCCCCGTTCACCTCACCGAGACGGACCGCCTCGGCGTCCATGCCTAATTTCTTTTTCAGTTCAGCGTAAGCGAGCGCCGAACAGATTGTATCCGTATCTGGATTTTTATGTCCGAAAACAAGTACTGTACTCATGATGCATTCTCCTCACTGTTGTAGTTTTCCCTTATCCATTATACCGTCAATCCCCATTCTTTCAATTCCAAAACAAAAAGAGCCTAGACTCGGCTCTTCACGATTGTTCGTCTTCGTCTGTCTCTTCGAGGTCCGAATGATCCCCTTTTGAATCTTCTTCGTGCGAGATATCCGGTTGGTCCCGGTTCAACTTCTCTTGTTCTTCTTGTTCACGTTTGTCTTTGTCTGACATCTGTCTCATCCTTTCGGTACTGAGTCTTGTCTTAGACTGTTCCCCGAGGTTGACGCGGTCAAACGGATGTCTCACATCCGTAAACAAACTGTCATGTCAGTCAGCTTGGACGAACACGACTTCATCCCCGCGGATCTCGACGTTGACGTCTTGTCCTTGGAACAACCATTCGTCCTGCTCGGCGACGACGAAACGAATTCCATCTGCGTTCGTCTCGACGACGGCGTTATCAATCTCTTCTGTGATGACACCGACCGAGAACCCGTGCGTCAAATCAGTCGAACCCCCGTATTTAGCGAACAGACGAACCGTCTGTCCCGCCTCGACTTCCATTTCGTCTTTAAAAAATTGGAGTGCTTCTTCCGTCACGTTGATTTTCATGTAACATCCTCCTCTCGACTTCTGTCTTCATTCTAATCGTTTCTCAAAAAGCGAGCGAGGAAGTTGCCTAGAGTGTCGTGCCTGAAAGATACGTGACGGTCAGACTTTGCGTCCTAACCGCACCGCCGTCCATCCCATCGAACGTCACGTCGAACAAGGCGCGACCGATTTCTTCATGCGGCGCGTGCATCGTCGATAAACCGAACGCCTGGCTGATTGGGTGGCCGTCAAACCCGAGGATGGCGACGTCTTCCGGTATGCGGACGCCACGCCGGCGCATCTCCCCTAAAAAACCGAGCGCGACGTAATCGGACGACAAAAAGAGCGCGCGGGGACGCTCTTTTCGTTGAAGGAACTCTGCCGCTAAGCGGATCCCGTCTTCACTCGTCAAGTAACCGGTCCATACCCATCGCTCACGCGCGGACACCACTTCATCGAAGTAGGCCCGCTGACGCGCGATTGAGCTCGGACTAGACTGCCGCGATAAGACGATACCGATATCCGCATAGCCGGCTTGTGTTAACACATGCAATCCGGCGACGAACGCCGCGTAATGGTCGACATGGACCGAGGAAATCGTCTCAGGCGCACCGACCGTCGCGACCGAGATCGGGCCGAAGCCACGGTACGTCTCCAATTCTTCGAACGACATCGCATGCGACAACAGAATTGCCCCATCGACTTCACGATGCTTCAGTAAGTCGAGTGCTTGCCGCTCTTGATCAAGCTTGTACTCGGTCTGCCACATGACGAGACGATACCCTTTCACGAGTGCCGCTTTCGCGAGTCCATTGACGAACAGTCCGTAGTACGGATGGTCCATATACGGCAACACGACGACGAATCGCTGCGTGCGCCCAGTCGACAGCGTCAGCGCCTGCTGATTCCGTAAATAGCCAAGCTCTGCCATCGCCGCATGGACACGCTGTCGCTTCTCTTTTGAAACGTAAGGATGTTCGTTAATCACCCGCGAGACCGTCGTTACCGACACGTCCGCTTGTTTCGCGATATCTCGAATGTTCGCCATCCCGCCTCACCTCAATCTGTCAGTCTTTCCATATAGTGTACCCATTCTACTGACCGACTGTCATCTCTTGCCATCACTTGTCGCCGAATCGCTTGGGCGAGACGAAACCGTTCTTCGACGGGCAAGTGCAGAAACTCATCTTGAAATTGGGCGCACAACATGCGTCCGAACGGTGTGTACAATTGATTGATGACCAGTTCATAGACAATCCCGCTACACCAAGCCTTACACGTCGTCGGATTCATCAGGCTTCCCTCCTTTGACTCTACCGTACATTCTGAAACGCGTTTCAGAGCAAGCACTTTAGTAATAATCTCTAATTCCGAACATTAAACGCTAAAATGAGAAATTTTTTAGTTTTTTAACTCGAAATCATTGACGATGTCGATTCGATTTCGTATAGTCAACAAGTTGATAACGTGTATTTCACTTTACCGGACAGTTAATGTTCGGAAATTACTACTTATAAGGAGTCTTTCTAATGAACTTATTCCGTTTACAGCAACACGGAACGAACGTTAAACAAGAAGTGATGGCCGGCATCACGACGTTCGTCACGATGGCCTACATCTCGGTCGTCAACCCGGCGATTTTATCCGACGCAGGCATTCCGTTCGCCCAGGCGTTCACGGCGACGATCATCGCCATCTTGATCGGAACCGGATTGATGGCGTTCTATGCCAACCTGCCAATCGCGGTCGCACCTGGGATGGGCTTGAACGCTTTCTTCGCCTATACACTCGTCGCGCAACAACAGATCGCACCCGAAGCCGCGCTCGGCGTCGTCTTCGTCTCGTCGGTCTTCTTCCTGATCTTGTCACTGTCACCGATCCGGACGAAACTGATTCAAGCGATCCCCGCTTCATTGAAGCACGCCATCACGACCGGCATCGGGTTGTTCATCGCTTCGCTCGGCTTGAAGCTGTCTGGACTCATCGTCGCGGATGAGGCGAACCTCGTCCGTCTCGGGGAGTTGTCGTCACCGAGCGTCTTGCTCGTCCTCGGTGGGCTGATCGTCTCGGCGCTTCTGTTCTCACGTAACGTCCCGGGTTCCCTTCTTATCGGGATGGTGCTCACAGGTATCGCGGCCTACTTCATGGGTCTATTGAAAATCGAAGGCGTGACGGCGATGCCGACGCTACCGGAAGGGTTGATGGTCAACCCGCTCACCGCTTTCTCTGACGTCATCCAATATGGCTTATTCGGGGCCGTATTGTCGTTCTTCCTCGTCACGTTGTTCGACACGACGGGAACGCTCGTCGGTGTCGGCAAGCAAGCCGGTTTGTTGAAAGAAGACGGGACGATCGAGAACGGGCACCGGGCCTTGTTCGCTGATTCACTCGCAACGATGGGGGGCTCACTCGTCGGAACGAGTCCATCGACGGCCTACATCGAGTCGGCCGCAGGTGTCGCCCAAGGCGGACGGACCGGACTGACGACAGCCGTCGTCGCGGGCTTGTTCGGTCTCACATTGTTCTTCAGCCCGCTCATCGGTGCGATTTCAGGTGTCGCCGCCATTACGGCGCCGGCCCTCATCATCGTCGGCGCACTCATGCTGACGAACGTCCGCTATATCGATTGGACAGATTTCAGTGAATACTTCCCGGCGTTCATGACGATCCTCATCATGCCACTCTCAGGCAGTATCGAACGTGGGATCGCCTTCGGGTTCATCCTCTACCCGATCTTCAAGGCGATGAACAAAGAGACGGTCCACCCGCTCATCTACTTGTTCGCCGGATTGTTTATTTTGGAAATGTTTTTCCTATAATACTTGACTTTAACCCTCGTTCCCGACGAGGGTTTTTCTGTTATTAATCAGGGAATCACTGTCGTATAGCAGTTTCTTCATGAATATGTATTCATTATCATTTAGTTCTCAATTAGACAGTATTTTACATTTTTTTGAGAAAATGATTCCATTTTTCTGTTTTGTGCTCATTTGTTATGGAATAATAACTGTGAAACCGTTTTCGAATTTGACTAAAATCAGGAAAGAAGGAATGGACATGCCAAACGTGGCGTTGTTCGTCACTTGTCTCTCCGATACGTTATTCCCATCGGTAGGACAAGCGACGGTCGAACTATTAGAACATCTCGGTTGTGACGTCAGCTTCCCGTTCGAGCAGACGTGCTGCGGTCAACCGGCCTATAACAGCGGCTACCATGAAGAGACGAAAAAGATTGCCAAACACATGATTGAGACGTTCGAGAAAGCGGACGCCGACTATATCGTCGGACCGTCCGGCTCGTGTGTCATGATGATGCGCGACTATCCGCACTTGTTCAAAGACGATCCCGTCTGGAAAGAGCGGGCTGAAGCCCATGCGGCAAAGGCGTTCGAACTGACGCAGTTCATCGTCGACGTGCTCGAAGTGACGGACGTCGGGGCGAAATTCCCGGCGAAAGCGACGTATCACGCCTCGTGCCATATGACGCGCTTGCTCGGGATCGAGGCGGCACCGGGACAGTTGTTGAAAAACGTTGACGGGTTGACGATGGTCCCACTCGAAAACGTACATAACTGTTGCGGCTTCGGCGGGACGTTCTCGGTCAAGATGCCGGACGTGTCGGTACAGATGGTCGACGAGAAAGTCGAGTCGATTTTAAAATCAGGGGCCGACGTGTTGATCGGCGCTGATGCGTCTTGTTTGATGAACATCGGGGGGCGCCTGCATAAACAAGGGCATCCGATCAAAGTGATGCATATCGCGGAAGTGTTGAACGAAGGGGTGAAACAAGCATGAGCATGGGGATTCGGTTAGATGAGAAGTTTCAAGATCGGCGGAAAGACGGGATCGATAACCCGTTCATGCGCCAAGCCGTCAGCTCGGCGCAAAATCGCCTGCGCGACGGACGTTTGAACGCGGCCGGGGAACTCGGGGATTGGGAAGCGTTCCGCGACCATTCGGAAGAGATTCGCCAGCACGTGCTCGAGCATCTCGATTATTACTTACACCAGTTGAGTGAGAATATCTCGAAGCGGGGCGGCAACGTCTTCTTCGCCGAGACGCCGGAAGAAGCGAACCGCTATATCCGCGAAGTCGTGCGCGCAAAAGACGCAAAACACGTCGTCAAATCGAAGTCGATGGTGACCGAGGAGATCGGGTTGAACGAGGCGCTTCACGAAGAAGGGTGTACGGTCGTCGAGTCGGATCTCGGGGAATGGATCCTTCAGCTCGACAACGACCCACCGTCGCACATCGTCGCACCGGCGCTCCATAAAGACCGGAACGATGTCCACAAGACGTTCACGGCCCATGGCTACGACGGAACGAACGACCCGACCGAGCTCGGCCGCTACGCGCGCCGTGAGCTGCGCAAAGACTTCTTGAAAGCAGAGGTCGGCATCACCGGTTGTAACTTCGCCATCGCCGAGAGCGGCGCCGTCGGTCTCGTCACGAACGAAGGTAACGGCCGGATGGTCACGTCACTCCCGAACACCGTCATCTCGGTCATGGGGATGGAGCGGGTCGTCCCGTCTTACGAAGAGTTCGAAGTGCTCGTCAACATGTTGTGCCGGAGCGCGGTCGGTCAACGGCTCACGTCATACATCACGACGTTCGCCGGCACGAAAAGCGTCGGTGAAGTCGACGGCCCGGAAGAATTCCATCTCGTCATCGTCGACAACAAGCGGTCCGGCATTCTCGGGACTCAGTTCCAGTCCGTGCTCCAATGTATCCGTTGCGCGGCGTGTATCAACGTCTGCCCGGTGTATCGTCATATCGGCGGCCACGCCTATGGTTCGATTTATCCGGGACCGATCGGCGCCGTGCTCGCCCCGCTACTCGACGGTTACGAGAACTATAAAGAACTGCCGTATGCGTCAAGTCTTTGTGGTGCCTGTACAGAAGCGTGTCCGGTCAAAATCCCACTCCATGAACTGTTGATCGAGCATCGCCGCGTCATCGTCGAAGACAAGAAAAAATCGCCGTTCGTCGAACGCATCGCCATGAAAGGCTTCGCCGTCACGTCATCGAGCCCGTTCTTGTTCGAGGCGGCCGAACAGATCGCGCCGTTCGCGTCGTCCCCGTTTGCGACAGCGGGGCAAATCGACAAAGGCTTACCGGCTTGGACCGACTCGAAAGACTTGCCGCAGCCGGCCAAACAGACGGTCCGCGACTGGTTTAAGAAACGGGGGAATGCACAATGAATCCAGGAACGATCACCAACCGTGAAGACTTTTTAAAGCGGATCGCGGGACAACTCGGACGCGACGTCGATTTGACGCCTCCGAAACGAGTATACAAGCACCGTCCGCAAGACGAGGTGTTGAAAGACGCTTCAACAGAGGAACTCCTCGAGACGTTCCGTATGGTCGCGACGCGCATTCATACCGACGTCGTCGAATGTGAGTCGACTCATCTCGATGACACGCTCCGTCTTCTCCTCGAACGATACGACGGCAAGACGATTATCGCCGAGGACGATGCACGCATTAAGGAATGGGCACCCGAAACGAGCCTGTCGTTCGACTGGTGGGATGCCGCGCGTCCAGATGACAGCCGCGCCCTTGCCGTGAAAGCTGACGTTGGGATCACGATTGCCGACCAAGCACTCGCTGAAAGTGCGACCATCGTCCAATACGCGGCCCCCGGAAAATCGCGGACAATCAGCTTGTTGCCACAAGATCACATCGCCATCATCCCGAAATCGGTGCTCGTGCCCCGAATGACGCAAGCGGCGAAACAACTGGCCGAACTCGATCGCAACGGCGAGCTCGCCTCACCGCAAGGCGTCAACTTCATCTCGGGCCCGTCAAACTCGGCCGATATTGAGATGAACTTGATCGTCGGTGTCCACGGACCGGTCCGTGTCGCCTACGTTCTCGTACATGATCTC
>NZ_LYTG01000065.1:0-18738 GCF_001816105.1 Exiguobacterium sp. SH31 | reverse complement strand
CGACGGTGATGCTTCCGTTCGTGCTCGTCAGTTTGACTTCAAGCGCACCGTCCCCGAACGTCCGCTCGTTCGTCCGCTCCCCAAATATGTCGAGTTGGCCGTTTCTCGTCTTGGCGCGGATGACGGTGTCGCTCGGCTCTTGCTTCAGACGCAGTTCGATTTTTCCGTTCGTCGTCTTCAATCGAAGCGGATGTTCAATCGCATCGATCACACAATCGATACGTCCGTTCGACGATTTCGCCTCGATTGCGCCGTCCACGTCGACGATGTCGAGCCGACCGTTTGACGATTGAAGAGTGAGACGTTCAATGACAGAATCTCTCACTTCGGCTCGACCGTTCGATGTTTGAACGTCAAAGTCTTGGCCCGCGCTCATCGTCAGGCAGACGTTCCCGTTTGACGAGCGCAACGTCCCGTGACCGGCCCGGACCTCACTCGCGTTGATGCGACCGTTCTCGCTCTCGACCTCGATCAAAGCAGCTCGCACCTCACGGACGTCACTCGAGCCGTGCCGATTGTTCAGACGGACCGATTCATACGTGTGACGCGGCAACTCGACATGCAACACCGGTGTTTTCGTCCCGAACCACGAGAACAAGTCGGACAGTCCGAAGCGGCGTTCCGACTCGATCCGCACCTCGAGCGTGTCGTTGACGATGTCCATCTTGACGCCATGTTCGGTCTCATCTTCTAGTGTCGCGTAGGCATAGCCGTCCGCGGACGGTACAACGTTCACGTGCGCATTTTGAACGCGAATCGAGACGTGTTGAAACGCCACGTTCGGGCTCTGGACGATGGCAGGCGGCGCAATCGGCTCCGCCGCGATCGAATCGACCGACACGAGCAGTTCTGAGGCGAGCACTTCTGGTGTCCCGAGCTCCTCGGCCATCGCTTCGTCACTTTTCCCATCGAGTCGCCCGCTCGCAAAGTATTCCGCAACGTCCCGCAAAATATCGACCCGATCGATGATGCTGATCCCCATGAGCAACCGTTCGAGTTCAGTTAAATACTGTTCTTCTGTCATTTGTCGTCTCCCCTTTTAATCAATTCGTTGACTCCTGTCGTGAATGATTCCCATTCCGCTCGCAATTCGTCTAGATGGATCTTCCCTTGCTCCGTGATGGCGTAGTACTTCCGTGGCGGTCCTTCTGCCGACTCCTTCAAATACGTCGTGAAGTAGCCTTCCGACGTGAGTCGCCGAAGGAGCGGATAGACCGCCCCTTCCGAGATGACGACTCTTGCCGAGATTGCTTGAACGAGCTCATAACCGTAACGGTCACTCGTCTCGACGAGTGCAAGTACACACAAGTTTAAGACCCCTTTTTTAAATTGAGGGTTCAATCGATTCGCCTCCTCTACTGTTCATTAAACAATAGCATATCGACCACTACTGTTCAATAAATATTAGCTAGCATGTTTATTACATCTCGATAAGTGGTATATCTCTGCCCAAATCTGTACAATAGGGGAACGACACTCGTAGTAAAATAATTGTCACAGCCGGAATGTATGTAGTTCCAGGAAGGAACGGTCCCTATGAAAGCTTGGATTGACGAGCGGATCGGAAGGCAGTTTTTATTCGTCTTCTATTTATTCATTGGACTGATCCTCCTCACCTCACTCGCCGTATACGTATATACGGAAAATCGAATCGAACAGACGACTTCATCGCTCGAGCACGTCAGCGAACGTCGCACGAATGCGACCGAGCTCTTCGAGACATGGCAGTCCATGCAATATGAGATGCGCGGTTACGTCCTCCTCGGCGACGAGGAATTGCTTGCCCGCGTCAAAGAGAAACAAGACTTGATCGAAACACAGACCGCCTGGTTCGAAACGAACGCGGTCACGGCGAAAGAACAGACGTATGCGGGGGATGCCCGTGCGTTATTCTCCGCCTATCAACAACGCGTCATGCCGAGCCTCGAGCGCTACGTCGTCGCGAAGCGGGCAGGCACGGTCACCGAGCCGTTCCTGCAAATGCCGACGCTCGGGAAAGTAACGCCTCAAACCGAACCTCAGGCCGATCGGAAATTCCAAATCAACTCGAAGAGCGCGGCTGACATGAGCGCGAGCATCGTCGACATGGAGACGGTGTTCACCGAATACCGCAACGCATTGAATGCGGAAGAAAACCAACTCCGTGAACAGCTCGCCACCCATACGAAATGGGCGCAAGTACTTTGGCTTCTGTCGCTACTCGGGGTACTATTCGTCCTCTTCATCGCGGCTCGGCCTTACGTAAAACGGTTGACCGATCAACTGCAAGAGTTGATCACGAACAGCGAACGGCTCACCGACGACCGAGTCATACCCGTCCCTGTTTTGGCATCGACCCGAAACGAGGTCGGGCAACTGACCGAATCGTTCCGTCAAATGGCGGCCTCACTGTCGTCGCAGCGTTATCAAGTCGAAGAAGAGCGCGAGAAGACCGCGCGGCTCTTGCACTCGATCCGTGACGCCGTCATTTATGTCGAACATACGACGCATGAGAAACTCGCCAACCAGGCGCTCTTCGTCATGTTCAATCAAGCGATCACGAAGCAAAACGAGACGGACCTTTATCGGCTTGACGTCGACCTTGAAGAACTCGGTCTCCAAGTCGATCAAAAAGATTCCTTCTTCTCGTTCATGCGCCGTGCGTTCGACGGCGAAGCGATGGAAGAGAGCGTGACGTTCTCGATGAATCAAGAAGAACGGTTCATCCGAATGTACGCGGAAAAAATCCATTTGCGCGGCACACGCCACGGCACGATGCTCGTCTTCCGGGACGTGACGCAAGAAACCGAGGTCGACCGCTTGAAGACGGAACTCGTCGCGACGGTGTCTCATGAATTGCGCACTCCTTTAACGAGCATCATCGGGTTTACCGAACTTATGCGCTACCGGAAGATGCCGGCTGAACGGACGGATCAATATTTAGGAATGATTCATAAAGAGACGCTCCGTCTCGAGGATTTGATCTCCAACTTACTCGACGTGCAGCGAATGGAGTCGGGAAAACAGACGTATCAAAACGAGCCCGAAAGCTTGTACGATATTTTGGCAGAAACGATTGCCGTCCACCAAGGCGCGAGTCAACACCACGACTTATCGTTTGAATGTGATAACGACATCCTCGTGTACGGGGACCGAAACCGACTCAACCAGCTGTTCACGAACCTGCTTCATAACGCGATCAAATATTCACCGAACGGCGGAAAAGTTGCGGTGTCCGTCACGAATGACCAGTCGGACGGCGTCGAAATTTCCGTCACGGACTCTGGCATCGGGATCCCGACTTCAGCGCTCCCGAAACTGTTCGACAAGTTTTATCGCGTCGACAATTCGGCCAGCCGGAAGATCGGTGGCACCGGCCTCGGTCTTGCCATCTGTAAAGAGATTGTCGAAGGGCATGACGGGACGATCCGGGTCGACTCACGTGTCGGTCTCGGATCGACGTTCACGATCGTCTTGCCGAAATATATCGAGGAAGATCAAATGAGCGGCTAAACAATAAGGGATGACTCGCCTCGGGCGAGTCATCCCTTATGTTATTGGACTTTATTTTCTGGGCCAAATGCCGGATAGAGCGACAAGCCACCGTCAGCAAAGATGGTCGTGCCCGTGACGTAAGACGACTCGTCTGACGCAAGCCACGCTGCCACCGCAGCGATCTGTTCAGGTCGCCCGATCTTATGAGTCGGAATGAGCGCTTCGAGCCCTTTCTTCTCTTCTGGATCTTGCATCGTCTCTTCGTTGATCGGTGTGTCGATCGCACCAGGAGCGATCGCGTTGACACGAATCTGATTCGGCGCATATTCGAGCGCGACCGACTTCGTGAACATCTTGACCCCGCCTTTACTTGCTGCGTAATGCGTATAGCCCGGGCGTGGGATCACCTCGTGTACCGAGGACATGTTGATGATATTCCCTTTCAAGTCATGCTCGACGAAATACTTGAGTGCGGCCCGTACCCCGAGAAACGTCCCGGTCAGGTTCGTATCGATAATTTTCTTCCAGTTGTCGAGCTCCATCTCGTGCGTTTTCGCTTCGACTTGGACACCGGCGTTGTTGACGAAAATGTCCATCTGTCCAAATTCAGATACTGCTTTTTCGATCATCTTCTCAGCGAGCCCTTCTTCGGCGACGTCACCTTGGACAGCGACGGCTTTACCTCCGGCCGCCTCGATGCCGCGGATGACTTCCATCATCTCGTCTTCACTGCTTCTGTAATTTAAGACGACGTTGACGCCTTCTTTCGCGTAGCGCTCGGCCACCGCTCGCCCGAGTCCTTTTGAACTACCTGTGATTACTGCGACTTTCCCTTGAAGTTCTGGATAGTTTGCCATGTCGTTTCCCCTTTCGTCTTCTCGCTTTGTAGTTCCCGTATTCCCCTCTTCATGAAACCTTTCGGGCTGTCTTTTGAATATTTATGGGAAATCTACTATACTGAAACAAACTATTCGTTTTCAGGACTCGCCTGAAAAACGTACAAACTTATTCTTATGGAGGTGAATCCCCGATTTTTTGGGGAATTTTTGGACAGTCCCATGTTACTCAGTTTATTGATCGTCGCCTTTCTCATCTTCATGACCGCCTTTTTCGTGGCGGCCGAATTTTCAATCGTCAAAGTCCGGAGCGCACGGCTCGACCAACTCGTGCTAGAAGGAAACTCACGAGCGTCCGTCGCTAAAAAAGTGATCGAGAACCTCGATGACTCGCTATCCGCCTCGCAGTTCGGCATCACGCTCGCCGCGCTCGGCCTTGGTTGGATCGGTGCCGATCAAATCGAAGGAATGATTCAACCGCTCGTCGACCGCTTAAGCGTCTCGCCGTCGGTTTCAACATTCCTGTCGTTCTTAATCGCCTTTTTGCTCATCGCCTTTTTACACGTCGTCATCGGCGAACTTGTCCCGAAGACGCTCGCCGTACATGAAGCCGAGAAATTGACGCTGCTCGTCGCCCGGCCGCTCTACTTCTTCACGAAGCTGTTGTATCCGTTCATCCGGGTGCTCAACAGTATGGCCCGGCTCACGCTCCGCTTGTTCGGTGTCAAGACGACGGCACAAGAGACGGCGCACTCGGAAGAAGAACTCAAAATTATCATGACGGAGAGTTTTCGAAGTGGCGAAATCAACGAGAACGAACTCGCTTACGTTCAAAATATCTTCTCGTTTGATGAACGTGTCGCAAAAGATGCGATGGTGCCGCGGATGAATATGGTGACGATCGATGAAGAAGACTCGATCGAGACGATTATCGCGACCGTCCAAGAGCATCAATATACGCGCTATCCGGTCACACGAGACGGTGACCGCGATGACGTGCTCGGTTTTATTAACGCCAAACAGGTGTTCACGGCCCAACTCGTCAAGAGTGACGCCCCGCTTGAATCGTTCATTCATCAGTTACCGCTCGTCACGGAGTTCACACCGCTCCAAGAAGCGATGGTGAAAATGCAGAACGCACGGACGATGATGTGTCTCGTCATCGATGAGTACGGCGGCACCGCCGGCCTGCTCACGATCGAAGACATCCTTGAAGAAATCGTCGGTGAGATTCGCGACGAGTTCGACCGGGACGAACAAGCCGAGATCACTGAAGTCAATCCAGGCCATTATCGCTTGTCTGGTCTCGTGCTCACGCAAGAGATCGAAGAGCGCTTCGGCATTGAGATCGAGGATGACGTCGATACGATTGGTGGTTTCGTCCTCTCGCAAAAAGCGAATGCACGCACCGGCGAACGTTTCGTCCTGCCAGGTGAGCACGAACTGATCGTCCGCGAGATCGACAATCACCGCATCGTCTTCGTCGACTTGATTCTTGCGCATAAAGACCAGCTTCGAGCCGAAATGGACTAAGTGTCTTTGACCGCCCTCCCTTGAACATTAGGGAGGGCTTTTCGATTGACGCTCGAACTGTCGCTATATTTTCAAGGCTTGTCGTGATATACTGCACATATGTTGCTAATTTGAGTGCGTGTCACTCATTGACACAACATCACCGAACAGTTCATTAATGTTCGGTCCAACAACTACAGAAAGAAGGTTACGCATGGAACGTAAACTATTTTTAATTGACGGAAACTCCATGCTGGCCAGTGCCTACTACGGTGCCGCCGCGAGCCGAACGAAAAAAGGACGCGAGGTATCTAAAAACGATCGGAGTGCCGTCATCGGTATGACCGGCCTCATCCGGACGATTCTACGCAGACATCGTCCGTCTCATTTTGTCGTCGTATGGGACGTCTCACGTGAAACATTGTGGCGTCGCGAGCTTTATCCTGGCTATAAACGCCGCCGTCGCCAGACACCACCCGAGTTGAAGGCTCAAATGGAACTCATGCGCCAATTGCTTGAAGAGAGCGGAATCCCGCAATATCAAGTCGAAGGCTATGAGGGAGAAGATTTGATTGCCCACATCGCTCGGAAGTTCAGCTGCAGCGCGCCTGTCGTCATCATGACGAAGGATAAAGACTTGCTTCAGCTCGTGAGCCCACGTATCACAGTATGGCTTCAAACACAGGAGCTTCAGCAAATGCAAGCTCGTTGTGATATCCAAGACAACCGCCCGCTCCCACTCAAGCGACATCTCGAGATTCGTCCTGAGGAGATTGCAGCGTTGTACGAAGGATTGAAGCCGAAACAGCTCTCAGCGGTCAAAGCGTTGACGGGAGACCGTTCAGACGGTATCCCACCTGTAGCCGGCCTTGACGAAAGTCAATCGGTACAGTTGATTAAACGCTTCGGTTCGCTCGATAAGCTTTACACGGCGCTTAGCGTCAAAGGCGATAAACGACAACTGATCAATGAAACGATCGCGGCACTGACGTCAGAGGAAGTGCCCCGTAACTTGAGACGTACACGCAAAAAAGCCGAGCGCAACATGGAGCTCGTCCGTCTCGATGTCACGGTGCCAGAACTTGAACATTTGAAACTGGCTCATCTTGAGCTCAGCATCAATTCAAAACGGGTCGAACAAGCGTATCAAAAGCGCGGCATTCGCCTCTCATTTGATTCGAGTCAAAAGAAAATTTCAGCACGTTAAAAAGCGCGGACATTAGTCCACGCTTTTTATATTGACCGTAATCCCATCGTCGTCGGTGAGCGACCATTCCGACGTCGTCCCTCCAAGTTCGTGGTTCGTCGAAGCGTCGACAAAAAGCGTCCATGCTTCAAGTCCCGCCTCGTCGTTCATCGGTTCAGTCGGACGGGCCCAGACGTTCGCACCGATGTGATGATGATACCCGTCGGCCGCGAGGAACAGTGCACCCGGGTATGAATCGGTCGTGACGGTAAACCCGAGTCGATGTTGATAGAATAATTTCGCCGCTTCGAGGGAACATACCTTAAAGTGAACGTGTCCCATCGTCGTCCCGACAGGAAGACCTGTGAACGGACGGTCCGCTGCCGCCTCGAGCATCGATTCGTACTCAACCGGATCGGTCGACATCTTCACGTGACCGTTCGCTTCATATTCCCACTTCTCACGTGGCCGATCAGCATACAGCTCGATGCCGTTCCCTTCCGGATCGTTCAAATAAAACGCCTCACTGACCAAATGGTCGCCTTGACCGACTTCAATCCGTCGCTCGATCAAATGACGGAGAATGCGTCCGAGTTCGACGCGGTCCGGCAGCAAGATTGCCATGTGGAACAAGCCGGCCGCCTTTCGGTTCGGACGCACACCTTTGACTTCATGCAAGATGACGAGCGGCGTATTCGGCGCACCGAGCGTGACGCGGTCGATACCGACTTCGAGTACGTCCATTCCAATGACTTGTTCGTAAAACTGTTTCATGTTTTCTAATTCACTGACCCGGAGCGTGACCGGTCCGAGTTGGATATTGGTTAATTTCATGTTTTCTCACCTCTCTCTTTACTATACATGCCGTGTCCCGTTTGCAGAAGACGGCACAAAAAGGTGGTATAGTTACCGAAAGGATACTTAGAGAGGAGCGAGACTCATGACGATGATCTCAAGCTGTGAAGTCGATACCGCACTCGAACTGATCACCGGTAAATGGAAACCATCGATTTTACTCGCGCTCATCAACGGGGGGACGCTCCGGTTCAGTGAACTGAAACGCTCGCTCCCGAATATTAGCCAAAAGATTTTGACAGCCCAGTTGCGTGACTTAGAAGAGCAAGATATCATCATCCGTACCGTCTATCCGGAAGTCCCGCCGCGCGTCGACTATCAGTTGAGCGAGTACGGCAAGACGCTTATCCCGGTACTCGAGACGATGAACGCTTGGGGCATGAAGCACGCTGCGCGCATGCAACAAAAATAAATTGTCCACATGTGGATAACTCATTTCCGTATTACCGCCCATCACTTATCCACAGGAGGATCTCATGATTCGTTATCCACAGCTCACCGGCCGCCACGTCGGCGTCACCGCCCCTTCGTCCGGCGTACCAGCCGCGCGTCATAGTTTACTTCACGAAGCTGAGACGACGTTCGCACGCCACGGCTTCACGCTTCAATTTGAACCGTCTGTTTGGACACAACATAAAGCAAAATCGGCGCCGGCCGCAGTACGTGCCGAAGAGATGACGCGACTGTTCCACGATGAGGACGTCGATTTGATCATCCCGCCATGGGGCGGCGTCTTGTTGCTCGAGCTACTCGATAAAATCGCTTGGGACACGCTCCCAGCGAAGTGGATGCTCGGCTACTCTGACGTCAGCTTATTTTTATTCGTCTACACGCTCAAGACCGGCATCGCCTCGGCTCACGGGACGAACCTTGTCGATCTGCGCGGGGAATCGTGGGATGCGACGAGTTCGCGTTGGCTCGACGTCTTATCGACGAAACACGGCGAGACCGTCATTCAACTGTCTTCAGAGCAATTTCAAAAAGAATGGCAGCACGGTAATCCGAGTCCATGCGTCTACCATTTGACCGAGCCGACCGTATGGAAATCACTCGGTGGGATGGAAGCGACCGGTCGTCTGCTCGGCGGTTGTATCGACGTCCTCTTGCATACGATTGGGACGCCTTACGGTGACGTCGCTCAGTTCCAACAGACTCATTTGAACGATGAACCGATTCTTTGGTATTTCGAGAACGCCGAGATGGATGTACCGGCACTCAAACGGACCCTGCTTCAAATGAAGTGGGCCGGTTGGTTTGATCATACGACAGGCATCTTGTTCGGTCGCAGCGATGCCCAACCACCGGTACAAGGTTATACGGCAGAAGACGTCTACGCTGAACTACAGGAACTACTCAACGTTCCCATCATTTATGACATCGACTGCGGGCACGTGCCACCACAACTGACACTCATTAACGGTGCCCATGCCTCGATTCAAGTCGAGGACGGGAAAGGCACGCTCATTCAAACGTTCAAGGGCTGAGGATTCAGCCCTTGATTTTTTGTAGCAATTCGGTCAAATGTGTCCGATAAAATCCTTCGGGAAACCTTTGAACAGATCCTTCGATTGAAGGCACTAATTCGAGCCCACACCCGTAACTCGCACCAATCAGCACCCCTTCAAAATAGACGGCCTGATCGATCAAGCTATGTGTCTTCCAACCGTCCATCCCTTCCCATAGCCGCTTGAAAGCCATATCTCCGAGTTCCATCTCACCTTTCATCGCATAATAGACTCCTTGTGACATCTCGATCGCGGCGATGAACGAGTAATCATCACCCAATAGTCGCTCCATTTCCTTAATCTGTTGCCCGAGCTGCTCGACGCGGCCGTAGTGGATGGCATAAAGTGCCTCTGACAAAGCGAGACGCACTTTGGCCACGTGTTCGTCCGTGAACTGAATGTACTGCCTTGCTTTCACAAACGCCTCATTGATCCGTTGTTCGTCTTTCAGGTAAAGAGCACATAATGCAATCGTCCGATTCACATCGTCGGCTCGATAATACGTTCTCGTCTGATGCATGTGTTTAAGGGCAGAATCTAGATGATGGATGGCCCCAGATAGATTCCCTTCATACGTCATTTCTTTCATGACGAGAAGCATCGCATATTCAATCCGAGTTCGTGACGACATGTTTCGCACGTCTAACAATTCCAATCGATCAAACTGTTCGCTCGCTTCCTCAAACTGATTCCACAAAATGTAGTAGTAAGCTTTCCCGATGAGTGCCATCGCCAGCTCATCTTTTTCATCGAGCCGTTCGAACAAATTGATTGCTCGCTCATAATAAGTTAACAGTTCACTGCGCTTATCGCCATGTTTTAAGTTATCTCCCATAATGACGTATGCCTTCCCTTGCCACACCGAGTTCATCTCTGTCGTCAAATATGGGGATAGCGCCTGCTTGGTAGCTTCCTCGTCCCATGGATTAAGGCTCAATTGGGCGTATTCGATGTCTTCGACGAGCGCTTGCAGCTCCACCTCGCGAGGATCGACAAGTAACGACTGCACCGACACGTCCAACCGCTTGGCAATCTCGCGCAGACTGCGCATCGACGTTTCGGCTTTCCCGTTCTCAATCATACTGAGCATCGATTTCGTGATGATGCCGTCGGCGAGTTGACTTTGCGTCAACTTTTTTTCTTTTCGTAACGCTTTAATTCGCTGTCCAATCATAGAGCACCTCTTAAAAGTTAAATTTAATTGAACTTATTGTTTACAAATCTTCCTTTGTCATCTATTATGATGTTAAATCATATTGAACTTAATTACAAAGGAGACTATGTATGACTACTTCTACCTCGAACTTGTACGTGTTGTTGCTCGGGAAATTCATGTCGTTATTCGCTTCCAGTCTATTCACGTTCGTCGCCGGATTGACGGTGCTGACAACTTCCGGTTCCGGGCTCCAGTTCGCCCTCGTCTTACTGGCCGGGACGTTGCCTCGTGTTCTATTATCACCGTTTGCCGGTGCATATGCTGACAAATTGAACCGAAAACGCGTCATCATCACGATGGAATCGCTCAACGGGCTGTTGTTCTTCTTGGCCGGGGCCGCGAGCCTCATTTGGACGTTCGGCGTTCCTGCTTTCTTGATTATTACATGTCTGCTTTCTATCGTCTCCACTTTCTTGTCTGTCACGTTGACGAGTTCGATTCCACTCCTGTTCGACGAAGACGGGCTTCAACGCGCCAATTCGCTCATCCAAAGTATCATTTCCGTCTCAAGTATTGGTACGCCACTTTTAGCCGGGGCGCTGTTCAAGCTATTACCGATTTCAGCGTTCTTGTTCAGCTCATCCCTCTTGTTCCTCATTGCCGCCCTGTTCGCCTCACGTCTCACATTCCAAGCGTATGAACATGCTTCCACCGATCAATCGACGTGGGACGACGTCCGCTCCGGTTTCCGCTATTTGAAACGCCAACGCGTGCTATGGACGCTGACGATTCTTGCGGCGTTCCTCAACTTCTTCTTCGTGGCTTCGGAAGTACTGTTCCCGATTGCCGCCTTGCAACAGATCGGGGTCAGCCCGCTCCAGTTCGGCTTTTTAGAAAGTATGTTCGCAGTCGGATTTTTAGTCGCCTCTCTTGCCCACGCGCTGCCGTTCTTTAAGATCAAGTATCGTCTAGCGACGGTCCGCACATCGCTTATCGTCATGAGTTGCCTCTTTATCGGCCCGGCCGTTCCGCTCTATTTTGACTTCTCGGTCACACCCGCCATCGTCTTCCTCACCGGATTCGCTTTGTTGAGCGGTTTCTTCATCATCCGCGTCAATATTCCCATCCAACTGTTTTTGCAGACGAACACGGAACCAAGCTACCTCGGTCGTGTCATGGGTGTCCTCGAATCACTCGCCATGGGGATCACCCCGCTCGGTTTCGTGTCGTTCGGGTTATTGAGCGAATGGATGTCGGTCACGTCACTTTATACAATTTGCATGGTATGCCTGCTTTCGATCACGCTGTTCGCGATGCATCGCATCCGTCACGATATCGCGGTTGAAAAAGCGACGGTACTGGCTGAAGTCGAAAGCGCGCCGACGCGTCAATGAACGAAAAAAAGACATCGAACGTTTTTCAGTTCGATGTCTTCTCTGTTGATGGAAGGACTCGTTTCTCTAACAAGAACGGTCCGAACGGGATGACCGAAGCCATGACCGCGAGGACTAACACTTTGAAGCCCCAGTTGAAGCGCCACGCCATGTAAACCGCTGCCGCCACGTAAGCGACGAACAGGAAACCATGGGCCGCACCGACGATGCTGACGGCTAGCGGCATGCCAGCCAAATACTTGAGCGGCATTGCGATCAACAATAAGAGCAGGAATGACATCCCCTCTGTATAACCGAGCCATTTGAATCGAGTTGCGTTCATATCCGTTCTCCTTTTTAATCGATGCTACGTTCATCGTAGCCGATAGAGGTGAAGTTTGTCACAGGAGAACGTTAGAAAGTCGTTAGGCTATTTGACGATTTGGTGAACGATGCGAAATTTTTGTTTCGACGAAGCGGCGAAGGAACAAACCGTCGACGCCGATTTTGCCTGCGTTGTAGCCCGCGACGAGAATCAAGACCGATACGATCAACATCGTCGGGTTCGTGCTGACCGTTCCTGACAATAAGAATGCCATGTTCATGACGAGTCCGAAGAAAGCCGCACTGCGTGTGAGGGCACCAAGCAAGAGACCGAGACCAACCAAGAATTCACCGTATGGAATTAAGATATCGAAAAGTGCTGCGTTTGGGATCGCGAAGTTTTCAAGGAATGTTGCCCACCAGCCGGCGACCGCCGGGTGATCTCCCGTCGCAAGCGTGAGCGCATTATTCAGAAAGCCTTCTGATCCGAACCCGCCTGTGATTTTACCCCATCCGGCTGTGAGCCATTGATAGCCGAGCCAGATCCGTAACACCGTCAAGATGCCGGTTGCGATATTGTGGTTTTGCCAAAACTTTGTGAACATGATAATTCCTCCTTTTGAATGGGTGAATGATTGCTTATATGTGATTACATTCACAATATATCACCCATGTTCATGTTTTCACATAGCTTGAGACAATAGTTCACGTTTCGTTCATATGTGTGTCACAGGTCAGTCACTTTTTGGAAATTGCACCAAAAAAAGCAACGTCTGCTCGAGACATTGCTTCCACTGATTTAAAGATCAACTTGTTGTGGCGGTTGGCCTTTTTTATTCATCACACGCATCGATTGCGGTGAGATTTTTAAAATGACGAGTTTTGGATCGTCCGGGCCGTCGAACCAGCCCTCAAGTTTTTCGTTCCACACTTTTTCTTTCATCGACTCGTCATCAGACACCGACGTCTCTCCTAAAATCTCTAGATACGTGTCGCCGACCCCGTCCCCGTCGTAGCCGATCAAGACGTGCGTATACGGATTGTTCTTCAACTCATCGACTTTATCCGTATCTTTCGAGGTTGCCGTATAGAGTGTCAGACCGTCATGGAAAAACGTCATGTATCGGCTGTGCGGCTTCCCTTTATATACCGTGGCCATCGTTCCCACGTTGCTTGCATCTAGAATTTGTTGTGCCGTTGTTTTAGCATCCATTTAAAAAGCCCCCTTATCATAGTCACTCGTATAATCATTCCCTTGCGGCATTTGATTAAACACGAAGACACGAAAAAACCTGCTCGCCGAAGCGAGCAGGTTATAAAATTCCTTGGAAAGGAAGATTAGATTTTTTCAACGTTAGAAGCTTGTGGGCCACGAGCTCCGTCAGTGATTTCGAAAGTTACTGCTTGGCCTTCTTCAAGTGTCTTGAAGCCGTCGCCTTGGATTGCTGAGAAGTGTACGAATACGTCGTCTCCGCCTTCCATTTCGATGAAGCCGTAACCTTTTTCTGAGTTAAACCATTTTACTTTACCTGTGTTCATAATGAACCCTCCTGAAATAAACGCTGTGCGTTCTAGTAGTGCCTTACTAGAAAAAACTGACCAAAAAAAGCACAAAACTTGTTGGATTATCTTTCATGAAAAATAATCCCAAGCGATTGTGAATTATGTTTCCAGCTATTCTTAATTAAGCACATATGTAATATACCATGGATAAATGCTTCTGTCTACTAAATACTTCGGTTTGCTAAAAATAATTTCAAAACGGGTACATCACATGTAGTGAACGTTAGGAGGACGACTCATATGATGAATCAAATTGACCGCACGCATATCGCTGCCACCATCGCCCGTCACGCGGCCTGGTCGACAGATGAGCTATTGACGGAGACGCTCGCTTGGCATCAAGCGACGCGACACGATCATTATCCTGACCAATCCAAGTCGTACCGCTCCCACTTGCCGATGACGGAACGAATTACACCGGTGACGAGTGCACTCCCGCTCGAGGTCGTCGACGATCTCATCCGGCCCGTCTGGATGCGTCGTCTCGACGCGGAACATTTGAATTTACTGCAGACGACACGCCATCACGTCGACGTGACCGATTACGGGGCCGTCGGGGACGGCAAGACGGACTGCACGCTCGCATTCCGGCTCGCGCTTCGGTCGAACCGCCACGTCCACGTGCCGGCCGGTGTCTATATCGTCCGTGGCGTCCGGATCCCCTCGAACTGCGTGCTCGAAGGTGCGGGACAACAGGACACGGTATTACGCTTGGCCGACGGTACACCGAAGCATCGCCGTCTGCTGCGAAATGCGACACCGTTTTATGGGAATCATCACATTGAGGTCGCCCATCTGACGCTCGACTGGAACGTCGAGCGCCTTGGCGACGTCGATCGGACGTCGAGTGGAGACACGGCTTCGAGCGCATTGACGTTCGCCCACGTCAAATTCGCCTGGGTCCATCACGTCACCGCCAAAGGTGCCGGGCTGCACGCGTTCGATATCACCGCCCCTCACTACCATTACCTCGGGGACGGGTTGCGTGCCAAAAAAGGCAGCCGCTACATTTGGCTCGACCGCTGCGAGGCGACGAACTATGGGGACGACGGCATCACGACGCATCATAGCGACGCCATCTACATCACGAACTGCTATTGTCATCACCCGCACGGACGTACGCACGCCCACGGCTTCTCCAATTCAAACGGCATCGAGATCGATGACGGTTCGCGTCACGTCGTGCTCGTCAACAATATGACGGAAGGTTGTTTTGGAGGCGTCGAGGTGAAAGCCCACGGTACGTCCTCGGCCGCCCATGACGTTCATATTTTTGGGCACGTCTCGTATCGTGATAACCGGTCCTTCAACTTTCGCCACATCGGGCACCACTTGGCCGACGATCCCGAGTCGAAGACGGCGCGGTTCATCTCAGGGACGAATTTACTATCGATTGAACCGGTACGCTCGAAGCTATACGCCAAGTCGTCGCCCCGTAGCCTCGTCATATCGGCGTACCAAGACGTATTGATCCATGGCTTTACGGCTATCGGTGACCCGTCCTATGATTATACAGGACATCCAGCGCTCGCCGTCCAGTATAAGTCTCGGAACGTTCAATTAAAACGAATTGCCACAAGCGGGTTCGTTTCCAGCCGTGCCGACATCGAACTTTTCGGCGGCGACAATCGGACCGATCACGTCACAATCGAAGATGTCACGTGCCGGAATTCGGCCCCGATCTCAGTTAAGATCGGCGGACAGCTCGCTAACGTCGTGCTAAAACACATCGAAGGCGAACAAAAAAGTGGAGATGTCCTCATCTCCACGAGTAGCCCGGTCGAAGCGCACGACTTATTCGCTTATGGTTTCTCAAATCGGGTGCGAAGTGACGCTTGAGCCGACTCGACGAGCTCATTCAACCGGGCTTCGTCCAAATTGAGCGAACTGACCGTCTGTTTGGCCATCATCCGGACGATGGCTTTGTCGAGGAAGCCCATCCGCTCAAAGTCATAGCCGCTGCCGACAACTTCGACGAAGTAGGCGTGTGCTCGTAAATGTTCCCCGTACGCGCCTTCGAGCTCACGTTGCCGCTCCGCAACGGTCGGCGTGCCGGCGCACAAGTACAATCCGAGCGGACGTTCGAGCAATTGGACTTCGTTTTGCTTCAACCAGTCGGTCAGCTCGTCTTGAACTTTCCCCATCCGGATCGATCCCCCGACGATGACGTGGTCGACCGTTGCCCAATCGACGTCTGGCTCATCGACCAAGTTTTGAACGTGGACGTTTCCGGACAACCGTGCGGCCAAAAGATGGGCGACTTTCTCGCTCGTACCATATCGTGACGTATACGCAATCAACGTCTTCATCTCGTTTCCCCCTTATTAAGTCAGAGTCTACTCTTCCTATTCCCGAATGGTTTGGAGAATACTATACGCTTGAAAAAAACTCGCCGCTTGGGCGAGTTTTTTGTCATAGTTTGTACACTTGTGCCTCGTACGGACGAAGCGTGAACGGTTCGATCGGCTCCATATTGCCGATGACACGGTCTTTGACGTCATACGGCAACGTCCGTTCTTGTGTTTCAGCAGAGAAGTTGCACATCACGAGCCACGTCTCTCCTTCGAGCGTCCGCGTGAACGCGTAGACGGCTTCGTCTTCCGGAAGCAACAGCTCATACTTCCCGTAGACGACGACCGGGTTCTGTTTCCGCAGCTTGATCAACTGACGGTAGTAATGGAAGAGTGAATTCGGATCAAGTCGTGCCGCTTCCGCGTTCACGTCGACGTAGTTCGGGTTGACGTCGATCCATGGCGTACCGGTCGTGAACCCACCTTGCGCGTCAGCCGACCACTGGACCGGCGTCCGCGAATTGTCGCGTCCTCGGGCGTGGATGCCGCGGAAGATCTCCTCGTGCGTCAACAAATCGTTCGATGTGTAATCGCGATACGCGTTGAGCGTCTCGATGTCACGGTACTTGTCGATCGAGTCGAACGCGACGTTCGTCATGCCGAACTCTTCGCCTTGATAAATGTACGGCGTCCCTTTCAACATGTGCAGGAGTGTCGCAAGCATCTTGCCAGAGACGACCCGGTACTCATCCGAATCGTTGCCGAATCGCGAGATCGCCCGCGGTTGGTCGTGGTTGCTCCAATATAGGCTGTTCCAGCCCTCTTCCTCGAGTCCTTCTTGCCAACGCGAGAAGATCGTCTTCAACTCCGTCAGCTTCCAGTCAGTCGGATTCCACTTCCCAAAGCTGCCGTTGCCGACGTCGACGTGCTCGAAATGGAACACCATGTTGAGCTCGTCACGGTCTTCACCGGTGTATAGCTTCGCCTCGTCGACGCTGACACCCGGCATCTCCCCGACCGTGATCGTATCGTACTTCGACAACACTTCACGATTCATCTCTTGCATGAACTCATGGATGCGCGGCCCGTTGAAGAAGAACGGCGTTCCGTCTCCGTAGCCCGTCCCGCGCGTCTTCCCGTCCGGATAGCTTTGGTCTTTCGAGATCATATTGATGACGTCCATCCGGAAACCGTCGACGCCTTTGTCGAGCCAGTAAGCCATCAAATCGTACACTTCGCGGCGCAGCGTCTCCGACTCCCAGTTCAAGTCGGGCTGTTTCTTACTGAACAAGTGCAGATAATATTCGTCGCTCGCTTCATCGTACGCCCACGCGCTGCCGCCAAAGAACGCGCCCCAGTTCGTCGGTGGCTGACCGTTCTCGCCTTTTTTCCAAATGTAGTAGTCGCGGTACGGGCTGTCTTTCGAAGACCGAGACTCCATGAACCATTGGTGCTCATCGGAAGAATGGTTGACGACGAGGTCCATCATGATCTTGATGCCGTGACGGTGCGCCTCTTCGAGCATCGCATCGAAATCGTCCATCGTCCCGAACTCATCCATAATCGCACGGTAGTCGCGGATGTCATAGCCGTTGTCATCGTTCGGCGAATCGTACACCGGTGACAACCAGATGACGTCGATCCCGAGTTCAGCCAAATAGGACATCTTTTCCGTGATGCCCGGGATGTCCCCGATTCCGTCCCCGTTCGAGTCGTTAAAGCTGCGCGGATAAATCTGATAGACGACCGCTTCTTTCCACCATTGTTTCATAAAAGTCTCCTCCTCATCATCGGTTCAGATCTGACGTCATCATCGTACCTTGTCCCGCCGCCTGTGCCTATCCATGATATGATTAAAATATGCACAATCTTGCTATTATAAAGGAGTAATTCGATGGAAATCGGCTTTTGTGGCTATTCGTATCACACAGCAGCATATACTTTTCCGTTCGCCAACCGGTTGGACACGTACTTGATCCGCTTGCAGACTGAAGGGTCGGCCCGAATCCTCGTCAACGGGGAGACATACGTCGCGTACCCCGGCGATCTGTTGCTCGTCAAACCGGGTGACTACTATGAGTTGAATATCGATACCCCGGCGAGTGGCGACTATCATTTGTTCTGCGCTGGTCCGACGCTCGACACCTGGTGGTCGACGACTACCCGCTCACGGCTCACCACGATCTCGATTGACCCTCGCCTCCTGTCGCTTTGGCAACACGTCACGGAAGAGGCACGACGACCGACCGATGAACAGAGCACTGCGTTGATCGAGAAGTTGATTGAGGCGCTTCTGCTCATGCTCGACCGGTCGATGCGAGACGTCCGGACGAATGTACGTCCCCCGGTCGTGTCTCGCATGATGCGTTATATAGAAGGAAACGTCACCGCCGACTTCAAAATTGCCGACGTCGCCGCTGCCGTCGACTTGAGCGTATCGCGGACCGTGCATCTCTTTAAGGAAGTGACCGGGATGACGATCATCGAGTACGCGCACACGATCCGACTTCAGCTCGCCGAAGAGCAAATGCGGTATACACAACATTCGCTCGAACGGATCGCCGAGCTGTCCGGGTTTCGAACGTATCCTTATTTCCACCGGATTTTCAAACGGAAATATGGCGTCGCACCAGGGGTTTACCGCACACTTCAACAAAAAAACG
>NZ_LYTG01000064.1:0-10459 GCF_001816105.1 Exiguobacterium sp. SH31 | reverse complement strand
AAAATAATCAAAAAGTGATCCATTTTTTGAATCGCTCCGTTAGATGGGTGTAAACAACGACAACCACTCACAAAAAAGGAGCGATTGAACATGAAGAAAAAAACAATGAACAAATTTGTTGCACCGGCACTGGCACTGGGGTTACTCGTACCATTGAACGCACAGGCAGCAGAGGCGCCAACAGTGAGCACACCAGCTGGAGACCTTCGTGCCACGCTCGACCAATTACTATCTGAGCATTATGTCTTAGCCGTCACATCGATGATGAAAGCTTACGACGGGGCACCGGATGCCGAAGTCGCAATGAAAGCACTCGATCAAAACGCGCTTGACATGACGCCAGCCATCGCCTCAATCTACGGTGATGAAGGCGCGGCTCAGTTCGAAGACATCTTCGCCGGCCATAACGACTACTCGGCTGACTTCGTCGAAGCTGCCAAGTCAGACGATAAAGAACTTCGTGCCGATGCTGAAGCCGAAGTCGATGAGTTCGTCGAAGAGTTCTCGACATTCCTCGATGCTGCGACAGAAGGCAACTTACCGAAAGAAGCAGCCGCTGACGTCCTTGAACTTCACGAAGACCAAGTTCTCTCAGTGTTTGATAACTACGTCGCCGGTGACTACGAGTCGGCTTACATGACATACCGTGAAGGCTACAAGCTCATGTTCGACATCAGTAAAGCCCTCTCAGGAGCGGTCGTCACGCAAATGCCTGACAAATTCCCGACACCTGCTGACACGCCAGCTGTAGAGCTTCGTTCGACATTGAACAGCCTCGCCGGTGAACACTTCGCCCTCGCTGCGATCGGCATGCAAAAAGGCTACGACAAAGCGGAAGATTTCGACTACGTCAGCTGGGCTGAAGATCAAAACACGCTCGACTTTAAAGCAGCCATCGGTTCGGTCTACGGTGACGAAGGTGCGGCTCAGTTTGAAAAAGTATGGAACGGAAACCACATCACAGCACAAGGTGACATCGTCGCAGCAACACTTGAAGGCGACGAAGCTAAAATCGAAGAAGCACGCATGAAACTCGATCAGTTCGCTGTCGACTTCAGCACGTTCCTCGATGCGGCGACAGAAGGCAACTTGCCACAAGCGGCCGGTCAAGAAGCGATCATGCAACATGAGGCACTCGTGCTCCAAACGTTCGATCAATATGTAGCCGGTGACGCAGATGCAGCTTGGATGTCGTTCCGTGAAGGATACGCGTTCATGTTCGGTGTTGGTGAAACACTCGGTAACGCGATCGTGACACAAATGCCTGACAAGTTCGCTGAAACAGCAATGCCTGCAGAGATGCCTGAAACAGGTCTCGGTGGTGCACAAGCACAATCAATGAATACCCTTTACGCTGGCCTAGCTATACTCGGCGGAATCATGCTCGCCTTTGTTACGCTTCGCAACCGTAAAGTATCAGAACAATAAACTAAAGGAGAGAGCCCAATGAACAAGCGCCATTTGTTTTTGGCGCTCTCTCTATTTTGTTTTGGCTTCTGGTCGTGGACGAGCGCTCAAGAATCGTCATCACCACCTGTAGAAGAAAAACAAATAGAGGAGAGCCCAGATTTATCGGCTGAATTCTCACTTCTACAGGAAGAGGTGAAGAAACTTCGTTTAGCCGAGGAAGAGGAAAGCACTAAAGCCGTGTCACCTGTCCAGATTCAAATCCCGAGCATCAATGTCGACACCGCGATCGAACAGGTCGGCGTGCTCGATAACGGACAGATGGGCGTACCCGTTGACGAGAATCAAGTCGGCTGGTTCGAACCCGGTGTCAAACCAGGCAGTAAAGGCAACGCCGTCGTCGCCGGACACGTTGATAGTAAGACGGGGCCCGCCGTCTTTTATGAACTCGATCAACTGAAGACAGGCGATGACGTGACGATTATCGACGAGAACGGCAACACGCTGCGATTTCGTGTCACAAAAACAGAGAGTTATGACACGAAAAATGCCCCGATCGACGAGATTTTTGGCACCACGTCAAATCGCAACTTGAACTTGATCACGTGTTCCGGTACGTTCGGGGACGGCGGTTATGACCAACGTTTCGTCGTTTACACGGAGCTTGTCGATAGCGAGATCAAGTCGACAGTCGAACTCGACGCCCCGACGAACGTCACGTTAAGCGGTAACTTGCTCACATGGCACGCGGTCCGTGACGATGCCGTCATCGGCTACCGTGTCTATGAAGTCAACGACGGGAACGCGACACGTATCGAGAGCGTCCCGTCACACGCCCGGAAGAGTGTTGAAGTCACGAACGAGCAGGCAACGTATTACGTGACGGCGATCGACCGGCTTGGAAATGAGTCGAAGCCGTCTCAGACAGCGAAGTAGACACGAAACGCCCTTGGATAAAAAATCTAAGGGCATTTTTTCTGTTTTCCATATATAGTGAATGTAGCAAAAAATACATAGATTTAGGATAAGGAGTTTCAAGTCATGAGGACTCGACTTTCACAACCATTCGCAAATCAGTTAAAGAGAAGAATTCGCACCATTTGGGGTGTGAACGATTCGTATTATTGGTACCCTCTTTCCACTTCTCCTCGACTCGATGTGATTGCATTCGACAGCGATTATATTGAAGATGTTGATCAAAAAATCGAAGAAATCCGCCAATGGGTATGGGACCAAGGGACGGAGCTTATATTTGAACTGCATGAGGACCATACACTATGGCAAATCGACACCGCTTCATTAGATCCTTGTTATGAAGGTCGTTATTTAGAACGCTATTGGTTTGACCAAAAAATGAACTGGATCATTTATGCGTCCCACGAAAGTACAATTAGCTTTGGTGGGCATGGATTGATCACATCACTCCAGTCCTACTGGTCGGATTGGCAGGAGCATCTGTCCGTTTTAGACAATCGATTTTTTGAGTAATGAACTTCACAAAAAAAAGACGCACCCATTTTTGATCAATGAGTGCGCCGTACTTACACAAAGCAAGGAATCTGCGGGTTGAACGTCTTGTTGTTCTCCGTCATGATCTGCTTCTTAATTTTGCCTTCTCCGAGATAGACGATACGGTCGGCGAGCGCTTCCGCGTCTTCCTCGTCGTGCGTGACAAAGATCGTCGTCGTGCCCGTCTGTTTGAGGAGACGGCGCAAGTCGTCGCGGATCCGGTGTTGGAGCGACGTGTCCAAGTTGCTGAACGGCTCGTCTAAGATCAAGAGGGACGGCTTCGGTGCGAGCGCACGCGCGAGCGCGACACGCTGCTGCTGACCACCGCTCAGCTCATACGGGTAGCGATGCCGGAACTCAGATAAGTTCACGAGCGTGAGCATCTCCTCGACCCGTTCGTTCCGCTCCTTCCGGCTGAGCTTATGGAGGCCGAAGCGGATGTTCTTCTCAACGGTCATGTGCGGGAAGAGCGCATAGTCTTGAAACACCATGCCGACGCCGCGTTGTTCGGGCGGCATAAACTGGCAGTCGTCACAACAGACGCAATCGTTGACGACGACGACGCCTTGATTTGGCATCTCGAGACCGGCGATGAGGCGCAAGATCGTACTTTTCCCCGAACCGCTGTCGCCGAGGAGGGATACGATTTCGCCTTTCGTGATCGAGAGCGAGAACCCTTTGATTGTCTCTGCTTCTGCACCTTTATAGCTGAAGTGTAAATCGTTGATTTGAACAAACATTAGTCGGCCTCCTTATCAAGCACCTTATGGAACACAAAGATTAACAATCCGCTCATGAGAACGATGACGATCGACGCGAGCGCCGCTTCGTGAATCTTCTCATCACTGACATATTTGAACGCCTGCGTCGCAAGCGTCGAGAAGTTGAACGGCTGCAAGAACAGCGTCAGCGGCAACTCTTTCATAATATCGATGAAGACGAGGATGAACGCGCTCATGATCGCCCCTTTGATCATCGGGATATCGACCCGGAAGAACGTCTGCACCGTGCCCCAACCGAGCATGCGTGACGCTTCCGTGAACGACTTCCCGACTTTCTCAAATCCGCTCTCGATCGAGTTGTAACCGATGGCGAGGAAACGGATGACGTAGGCGAAGATGAGCATGATGAGCGTCGTCCGGAACACGAACGTCTGTCCGAGATCGAGCGCGAGCGCTGCTTTTAGCACCCATTCGTCTAGTAGTAAAAACAACGTGATGACAGCGATGGCGATAGCCGCTCCTGGGATCGAGTAGCCGAGCGTCGTCACTTTCGAGATGACGCGCGTCATGTTCGATGGGAACAGCCGCGTATAGTTGGCGATGATGAGTGCGAATACGAGAATGATGATTGTCGCGATAAAGGCGACGCTCACCGTGTTCCAGACGAGGCGGAAAAATTCAGCCGTGAACACTTGCTCGAACGTCAAGAACGTCCAAGCGACGAGTTGGATGAACGGGATCGCGAAAGCGATAACGAAGATCGTCGCCACGTAACCGAACACGGCGTAACGATGCCAGCCGTTCAACGGTCTTGGCTTGAGCGGCTTCACTTTTGTCGTCGCATAGCTGAACTGCTTGCGGCCTCGGACGAGTCGTTCCGCCATCAAGATAGCGATGACGATGATCATGAGCGTGCCGGCAAGTTTTAACGCTGAAGACGTGTCCTTCATGCCGAACCACGTGCTGAAGATGGCCGTACTGAACGTCTGGATCCCAAAGTATTTGACGACGCCGTAGTCGTTCAACACTTCCATCAAGACGAGACTGACACCGCCGATGATGGCGACGCGCGAGATCGGGATGACGACGGTGAAGAAGATATCCCACGACCCGCGTCCGAGGATGCGGGCGTTCTCGATCATCGACGACGACTGATTGTGTAGGAACGCGCGTGTGATCGTATAAATGTACGGATACAAGAACAACGTGAAGATGAAGATCGTCCCTTGGATCGTCATGATATTGAAGTACGTCTGATCCACGGTGATGCCAAACTCGTTGCGCAGCGTCGTCTGGATGACGCCGGTGTAGTTCAAGATGCCATGATACGTGTAAGCACCGATATACGGCGGGATTGCGAGCGGCAAGATGAGCGCCCATTTGAAGAATCGCCGTAACGGGAAGTCATACACCGTGACGAACCAAGCGAGGCTCGTTCCGATGATGGTCGTCAAGAAACCGGTCACGAGCATGATGAACAACGTGTTCCTCACGTACGTCGGCAGCAGATATTCGCGGATGTGTTGCCAATTGTCATTGACCGGTGCGAACAGTTCTACTAAGACGACGATTCCTGGCAAGACGATAAACGACAACGCGATAAAGCTCAGGATGGACCATCCATTCAGTTGTCGTTTGATTGCATACCAGTTCATGTCTTACAGCTCCCGTTTCTTTCATTTACTTCCTGTCCCATCATATCAGTTTCATCGTCCCGGTAATACCTTTAGACTGTCAGGAAACGCAAAAACCTTCGGCCTGAACATGCGTTCAAGCCGAAGTCGTTTTATTTCCAACCAGCTTCGTTGAAGATGCGGATGGCTTCTTGCTGATTTTCACCGAGAACAGATAGGTTGATATCTTGTTCTTTGAACTCACCCCATGATTTGAGGAGCTCGTTCGGCTCGACCGATTCGTTGACCGGGTACTCGTAGTTGGCGCTTGCGAACTGCTCTTGCGCTGACGGGTCAGACATGAACTCCATGAGTTTCTTCGCGTTGTCAGAGTTCTTCGCCGCTTTCGTCATCGCGATTCCAGAGATGTTGACGTGCGTACCTGTCGTGTCTTGGTTCGGGAAGAAGACACCGAGCGCTTCAGCGACTTTCTTCTCTTCCGCGTCTTCTGAGTTCAGCATGAGACCCATGTAGTACGTGTTCATGATGGCCACATCACCTTCACCGGCGACGACGGCTTTCGCTTGGTCACGGTCGTTCCCTTGTGGGTCACGCGCCATGTTGTTGACCATGCCTTCTGCCCATTCTTTCGCTTGGTCGACGCCGTTCACTTCGATGAATGACGAGAGGAGTGAGATGTTGTACATGTTTTCAGATGGACGAACGAGCACTTTCCCATTCCACTGTTCTTCCGTGAGCGCTTCGTACGTCGACAAGTCTTCCGGCTTCACGCGATCTTTCGCGTAGACGATGACACGTGCACGCTTCGTGAGACCGAACCATTCTTTGTCCGTGTCACGGTATTTTTCTGGGATGTTCGACTCAAGCACATCGCTATCGACCGCTTGAAGATGCCCTGCTTCTTTTGCCTGGTGCAAGTTCCCGGCGTCAGCAGTAATGAAGAGATCCGCTTCTGTGTTCTCACCTTCTGTGTTCAAACGTTCGAGAAGTTCATCACCTTTTCCTTCGACGACGTTGACTTTCACACCCGTCTCTTCTTCGAACTGTTTGTAGAGCTCTTTGTCGACATCGTAATGACGGCTCGAGTAGACGTTGACGACTTTTGATTCTTCTGCCGTCTCATTGTCCCCCGTAGTAGTCGTCTCTTCCGTGCTCGCGCAAGCCGCGAGCAGTGATGTCGTAAGTGCTGCCGAAAGTCCAAGTGCCATGTACTTTTTGTTCATTTATATTTCCCCCATGTTTTAGTCTCTTTGTTGGTAATGATAATTACTCTCAATCACTATAATCGATGATAATCATTCTCATGTCAACCTTTTTTTGAAAACGTTACCATTAGTTATATATTTATAACTTAACAGTTTTGACGATATCATTTCTTGACTTCAAAATGATGAGGCGCCTATAGTTGAAATGAAAAGACCGTCTGGTCGGTACAGAAAGGAGTGACGAAATGACAAACCGATCAACTATCACGAAACAAAAACTGCTAGATGCCGCGACCGAGATCATCATGGAGCACGGAGTGCACCAACTGACATTAGAGGAAGTCGCAAAGACCGCTGGTGTCTCAAAAGGTGGCCTGTTGTATCATTATCCGTCGAAAGAAGCGCTTTTGACCGCCATCGTCGAACGGCTTCAAACCGAACAAAACGATTTATACGAATCACTTCAGGCTGACGGCCACGGTCCGGTCGAGGCGTTCGTCCGCCTATTTGATGAGACGAAACTCTATCCGGAACGCTCGCCAATTCATATCGATGCCGAGAAGATGATCGCCTTCTTGACGTTATTCGCCGTCGATCAAGCGTACGCCGACCGTTGGAAGCATGACCTCGACACGTTCTTCGCCGAATTTCAACAGACGAGCGATCCCGTCGAGACGATGATCATCCGCTATGCCCTTGAAGGGATGATGATGTCCGAACACTTCAATGTCGGCGTCCCCCCTACCGCTTTAAAACAAGCCATTATCGCTCGACTCATCGAGCGCGCCCGACACATCGATTCGGGAAACTAGACTAATTTATTAGAGGAGAAATGAACCCCATGCAAAAGATCACGACCTTCTCCGTCAACAACAAGTTCGCAGTTTGGTTGATGACGATCATCTTAACGGCCGCCGGAATCTTTGCCGGCCTGACGATGAAACTAGAGACACTGCCTGACATCACGACACCGACCGTCTCGGTGACGACGATTTATCCTGGCGCTTCCCCTGAACAAGTGCTCGACGAAGTGAGCACCGTGCTCGAAGATCGCTTGAAGAGTTTGAACGGTGTCGAACAAGTCCGTTCGTCTTCGTTCCAAAACGCTTCGAACATTCAAATCGATTATGATTTCAGCACGGATATGGAAGCAGCCGAACAACAGGTCAAAGATGCACTCAGCAACGTCGAGCTGCCAGAGTCCGTCCAAGACCCGCAAGTGTCACGCCTCAGCTTCGACGCGTTCCCGGTCGTCGGTGCAGCCGTTTCAGATGAAAGCCTCGATTTGGCTGAGTTGACAAAACTTGTCGAAGACGAGCTCCAACCGGCCCTTGAAGGTGTCGAAGGTGCCCAGCTCGTCCAAATCGCCGGTCAAGAAGTCCGTCGCGTCGAGCTTCGCTTCGACGAGGCCGCACTTGCCGAATACAACTTGACAGAAGATGCGGTCAAACAGTTGATTCAAGCAAACGATGCCCGCATCGCGCTTGGCTTGTACGAGCTCGGGGATACGGAACAGGCCGTCGTCATCGACGGGAAGTCGGAGACGCTCGAAGCGTTCCGCGACCTGCAAATCCCGTACTCACCAGCTCCAGCTGAACCGACCGTCCCAGGGACGCCAAGCGGATTCCCGGCTGGTGAGACACCTGAGTTGCCAAGCGAAGTCCCTGGCACAGTCCCACCTGCGAATGTGCCGACAACAGTCCCGACCGTCGCTTTAAGCGAACTCGCGACAATCGAAGACCGCGGCATCGAAGAATCAATCTCGCGGTCGAACGGAGAACGTTCGATCGGAATTCAAGTGACGAAGACACAAGACGCGAACACCGTCGACGTCGTCAACGCCGTCAAAACGATTTTAGACGACTTTGAGGCTGAATATGATACGGCGAACGTCTCAATCACACTCGACCAAGGTCAGCCGATTGAAGAATCGGTCGAGACGATGGTGTCGAAGGCGTTACTCGGCGGACTATTCGCCATTTTGATCATCTTAGTGTTCCTTCGTAACTTCCGTTCGACGATCATTGCTGTCATCTCGATCCCGCTATCGCTCTTGATGGCGCTTATCGTCTTGAAGCAACTCGATATCACGCTCAACATCATGACGCTCGGGGCGATGACCGTCGCGATTGGACGCGTCGTCGATGACTCGATTGTCGTCATCGAAAACATTTATCGTCGACTCACTCGTCCGAACGAACCGTTACGCGGCAAAGCGTTGATCATCGCCGCGACGAAAGAAGTGTTCGTCCCGATCGCGTCATCGACAATCGTGACGATCGCCGTCTTCTTACCGCTCGGTTTCGTGACCGGCTTCGTCGGCGAACTGTTCTTGCCGTTCGCCTTGACCGTCGTCTTCGCCTTGCTCGCTTCGCTCCTCGTCGCGATCACGGTCGTACCGATGATGGCCGATTCGTTCTTTAAAAACCGTGACAAGCTGAAGCCGGAAGAAGGACCCGGTAAACTTGCCGAATGGTACCGCGGTGTGCTCAACTGGTCGCTCAATCACAAGCTCGTCGTCTTCGGACTCGCGACACTTCTCTTGATCGGCAGTTTTGCCCTCGTACCAGCCATCGGGGTCAACTTCTTGAACCAAGATTCGGAGAAAACGCTGTTCGTCACGTTCGACCCGGAACCGGGACAGACGCTTGACGACTCGATCGCGGCTGCTGAGATCGCCGAGACGTACTTTATGGAAGACCAGCCGAACGCGACCGACGTCCAGTTCACGGTCGGTGGCGAAAACCCGCTCAACCCGGGGAATAACAAGCAAGGGATCTTCATCGTCCAGTACGACCCGGACACAGAAGACTTTGCCGACGTCAAATTGGCAGACATCGAACAATTGAACGAACTTGCCTCAGGCGGAGAATGGAAAGAACAAAACTTCGCCGGCGGTGCCGGAACGAGCGGTGTGACGTATAACGTCTACGCAAACTCGCTCGAAGATCTTGAAGCGATTGTCCCGACATTCATCGAGACGATTGAAGAAGAGACGGACTACGTCCGCCAAGCGACGTCTGATCTTCGTGAGTCATACGTCCAGTACACGTTCAACGTCGATCAACAAGCAGCAGCTGAAGCTGGCGTCTCGGCCGCTCAACTCGCTCAAACGATCGGTCAGTTCCAAGCACAGGCCAGTCCGCTCGCCAGTGTGACGATTGATGACAAACAGCTCGACGTCATCATCCCGACGGAACAAGTCACGTATGACAGCATTGAAGACTTGCAAGCGCAAGAAGTGACGACGCCGTTCGGGCCGCGCCCAATCTCAGACTTCATCGAAGTCGAAGAAGGCACGACGCCGGACACGCTCGTCCAGCGCGACGGCAAGCTCCTTGCTACCGTCAGCGTCGAACTTAGCACGGACAAGGCGACGGAAGCGTCGGCCGCCATCGAAGAACGTGTCTCTGACATCGATCTCCCTACTGGCGTCTCGTATGACGTCGGCGGCGTGACAGAACAGATTCAAGAATCGTTCACGCAGCTCGGCCTCGCGATGCTCGCAGCCATCGCCATCGTCTACTTGGTGCTCGTCGTCACGTTCGGCGGTGCCGTCACCCCGTTCGTCGTATTGTTCTCGCTCCCTTATGCGATCATCGGCGGACTCGTCGCCCTCTTGATCACGGGAGAAACAATTTCCGTATCTGCTTTGATTGGTGCGCTCATGTTGATCGGGATCGTCGTCACAAATGCGATCGTCTTGATTGACCGCGTCATTCATAAAGAAGAAGCCGGTCTATCGACGCGTGAAGCGTTGCTCGAAGCAGCCGGTACGCGACTCCGTCCGATTCTCATGACGGCGCTCGCGACGATCGGTGCCTTATCACCACTTGCCCTCGGACTCGAAGGCGGCGCACTCATCTCGAAAGGACTCGGTGTCACCGTCATCGGAGGACTCACAAGTTCGACGTTACTGACGTTACTCATCGTCCCAATCGTCTATGAGTTCTTCGCTCGATTCCGCAAGAAACAACAAGCA
>NZ_LYTG01000063.1:0-31568 GCF_001816105.1 Exiguobacterium sp. SH31 | reverse complement strand
TTTTTTGTTCAATAGCATTGCATGATCATTTCGGTCTCCTCGAATCGTTTGGCCTGAAGCGCCTCTGTCGGAATCAAAAAGTAGAGAATCCCGACATCGCCGAACATGATATCGAGCTCTTCTGACGAATCCATTTGGAAGAGCAGGAACGGCCGCTTGAAGCGGTCACCATATGTGTCCTGAACCTCTTCGAACACATCATTTTGAATTGCGTTCGGATGACCGCCGATTGCGTGAAATTCCTCATCGTCAATCAGCTCTTCGAACGCCTCGAACTGATCGTCATTCAATAGATGGGCGAGCACATCAACGTTCGGTGCGTATGATTCATCAAACGAGACCGCCCGTTCGTTCAGCGCCTCCCCGACTTTGACACGTTCAAGGTCTGTGTCTTCCGTGTACACAACACGCCAAAGATGACGTTCGTCCTTGTCGCCCCACGGTTGTTCTTCCATATCGTAAAAGAAAGACAACAATCCTTTTTTTGGAAGCGCCTCGACCGACTCACAGCCGGCAAAGTCGCTTAAGCGAAATTGCGCCAAAAACGTCAAGTTCTCTCCAGGATGGTCCGACCCGATCGGTAAATCTGGATAACCACCAAATTTCGAATGGCCAATCGCCACCTCTTCTCGTGTCGTTCGAGGCACCATACTCAAATTGATTCGTTGTTGGAACGCGTTCAAGACGTCTGCCCCATTTTTGATTTGCTGTTCTTGAATGAACCGTTCGACTGCCGTTTGTTCCATAAATACACCTCATTTGTTAGTAGTGAGCTCATTATACCACCTCCGAACATATGTACCCGTTATCTTTTTTGTCATAGCCTCCATCTTGACCTAGATGATAAAGTTTGAGAGAATTCATACGTTTTGAACGTATATGCGAAAGGATGAATCACATGCAACGTCTTATCAAATGGATTATCGGCCTTTCGCTCTTATTTGGCTTGAGCGCGCTCGGGAATTGGATCGTCGCCGTGCTCGCTTTAAAAGTGCCAGGGAGCGTCATCGGCATGGTCCTGTTACTGCTCTTATTGATGACCAAGATCATCCGCGTCGAATGGATCGAAGATAGCGCCGGTTTCTTGACGAAGCACCTCGCCTTTTTCTTCATCCCGATCGCGGTCGGGCTCATGTCTTATAGCTCTCTCTTAAAGGAGGAAGGCGTTCCGCTCTTCCTCGCCTTGATCATCAGCATGACGATCGGACTCGTCGTGACGGCGGTCGTTTCCGGAAGGCGGGGTGAGGGGTCATGACCGTCCTCTGGATATTGATCACGATTACCGTCTACATGTTGAGTCGGAAACTGTCATTCAAATGGGCGTCCCCGTTCACGAACGTCGTCTTTTTGAGCACGCTCACGCTCATCTTGTTGTTGCTCGTCTTTGGACAGACCTACGACACGTATGCGCCGGCGAAAGATGCGATCACGACACTGCTCGGGCCGGCAACGGTGGCGCTCGGCTTGCCGCTCTATCGCAACTTACCGATCCTGCTCGCTCGGGCTAAACGAGCGCTTGGTGCCATCGTGCTCGGGACGTTATCGACGATTTTCGTCGCTGTCGGTCTCGGGACCGCGCTCAAGTTGACGAATCACGTCTTGCTCGCCTTGTCCGTCAAATCGGTGACGTCACCGATCGCGCTCGAACTGGCACGACAGTTGCAAGGTGACGCCGCGCTCGCCGCTTCGGTCGCCGTCGCCTGCGGCATCCTTGGCGCCATGCTCGGCCCAGTGATTCTCTCTATGTTCAACGTGACCGACCCGTTCACGCGCGGACTCGCTCTCGGGACGATCAGCCACGGCATCGGGACGGCCCAAGCCGCGACCGAACATCCGCTCTCAGGCGCGACGGGTGGCGCCGCGATGGGATTGACCGCCATTCTCACGTCGTTCTTGTTGCCGCTCCTATTACCTTTCCTATTTTAGTTGCAAGGCAGGGAGACGCCCCGGCGTCTCCCTGTTTGTTGTCAAACAATTTTGATACTTTTCAAAACAGCTCTCATGCTACACTAAATAAGTAATGATTCGTTAGAGGAGGTCTACCATGCAAGCAAAATTGATTGAACGATTAATGACCTACGCAAAGATTGATACCCAATCTGACTTCACGAGTGAGACGACGCCGTCGACGGCGAAACAATGGGACTTGATCCGCCATCTCGAGGCCGAACTGAAGGCGATTGGGCTCGAGGACGTCGAGACCGACGAATACGGCTACTTGTTCGCGACGTTGCCGAGTAACGTCGACCATGACGTGCCGACGATCGGGCTGCTCGCTCACGTCGATACGGCGACCGATTTTACCGGCACAAACGTCAATCCGCAACTCGTCGAACACTACGCGGGTGGCGATATCGTCTTGAACGAGACACTCAATGTTATCTTGTCACCGCGTGACTTCCCCGAACTTGATGATTACGTCGGCCATACGCTCATGACGACGGACGGAACGACGCTGCTCGGTGCCGATGATAAGGCCGGCATGGCGGAAATCGTCACGGCGGTCGAATACTTACTGGCGCATCCGGAAATCCCACATGGACCGGTCCGGATTGCGTTCACACCGGACGAAGAGATCGGTCGCGGGCCACATAAGTTCGACGTCGCCCACTTCAACGCTGACTTCGCCTACACGATGGACGGCGGTCCGCTTGGCGAACTTCAGTATGAAAGTTTCAACGCTGCCGGAGCGACCGTCACGTTCCACGGCACGAACGTCCACCCGGGTAGCGCCAAGAACAAGATGGTCAACTCGATGAAACTGGCGATGGCGTTCCATAACCGCCTTCCGGCCGACGAGGCACCGGAACATACGAGCCATTATGAAGGATTCTTCCACTTGAACGGATTCTCGGGTGATGTCGAGACGACAGTTCTCCAATACATCATCCGCGACCACGACCGGACGAAGTTCGAGGCCCGAAAAGTCTTGCTCGAGAAGCTTGTCGCCGAATGGAAACAAAAATACGGCGAGGCACGCATCGACTTGAAGATGGACGACCAGTACTACAACATGGCCGAGAAGATCGAGCCGGTCAAACACATCGTCGACACCGTCGCCGACGTCATGCGCGAGCTCGGGATCGAACCGGTGATCGAACCGATCCGCGGCGGGACGGACGGCTCGCAACTGTCGTACATGGGCCTCCCGACGCCAAACATCTTCACTGGCGGCGAGAACTATCACGGCAAGTTCGAGTACGTCTCCGTCAACAATATGGAAAAAGCGACACACGTCATCATCCAGACGCTCCGCACGTTCGCCGAACGCGCTCGAGCATAACACATGCGCCTCCAATCATTCTCTTCTACACTAGAGACATTGGAGGCGATTTTTATGAAGTATACGTTTCACATGAACCTTGACTGGACCGGTGGACGTAACGACGTCGGCACGATTGAGGCCGAACGGTTAAAGACGCAAATCTCGATCCCCCCGGAAATGGACGGACCTGGTATCGGGACAAATCCCGACGAGATGCTCCTCGGAGCTGCAGCGACGTGCTATATCATCACGCTCGCGGCCATGCTTGGACGGAGCGATCTTTCCCATCAAGGCATCACGATCGACGCCGAAGGTATCGTCGACGTGACGAACGGCGTGTTCACATACGAGACGATCCGTTATAAAACCGTGATCAACGTCCTCGCTGCGGCGACCGACCGGGATATCACGCTCGTCGAACGGATTGCTAAGAAAGCTAAAGACGGCTGTATGATTTCACGCGCCTTGGCTGGCAACGTGACGTTCGAGCTCGACACGACGGTCAAGCGGTCTGATACGGCAGTAAGTTCACTGTAGCAAGAGCGGCGTGACGTACGCCTCGATGACAGCGGAGACAGCGAGGAGCGGTACCGCGATAAATAAGAACGTCTTGAACCCTGCGAGCAATAGCGCTTTGAACGTGACGTCCGTCTCTTTTCCTCGTAACTTCTTCCATACATGACGGTTGAGCGACAGTCCCATCGCCGCCCCGAGCAGGATCGCCGAGATCTCGGTGACGCCGTGCGGTAAAATCCCGAGAATGAGCACTTTGATGACCGACTCGCCCGTGAAACCAACGAGCATGGCGACGAGGCCGATGACGGCGGCGTTGATGACGACGAACACATAGGGGATGAAGAGTGGGATCACTCCGAGCAAGAAGGCGAGCAACGTGACACGTGTATTGTTCACGAACAAGGCGATCATCGTGTCGCGTGCGCTCGAGTCGAACGTCAGCCCGCTCGCTTCAAACGATTCGCCGAGTTGGGCTAAAATTTCGTCGACTTGTTCGGCCGCGACGAACGTGCGGAATAACCAATACGAGACGACGCCTGTCACGAAGAACACGAGCAACAGTCGGACGAAATCTTTGCGGTAGTAGTCGTTCCACGCCTCACGGATCGATAGTGATGTTTTCATGAGCGATTCCCCCTTATCCATTCATACGAATCTGTTCCACATTTGTTTCATATTTACCCGCGACTGCGCGTTTTTAAAAAACGTGATACAATACACGTCGTAAACAAATCAGAAAAACGAGGTATTCTATACATGATTACAGTAAATAACGTAAGTCTTCAATTCGGTGGCCGCAAGTTGTTCGAAGACGTGAACATCAAGTTCACACCAGGCAACTGTTACGGCTTGATCGGCGCGAACGGTGCCGGTAAATCAACATTCTTGAAAATTCTTGCCGGTGAGCAAGAGACGTCAACGGGTGACGTCAGCTTCTCACCTGGCGAACGTCTCGCCGTCCTTAAACAGGACCATTATGCGTACGAAGACCAGGCTGTGCTTGAAACAGTCATCAAAGGCCATGAGCGCTTGTATCAAGTCATGAAAGAAAAAGATGCAATCTATATGAAAGAAGATTTCTCTGACGAAGACGGCATGCGTGCCGCTGAACTCGAAGGTGAATTCGCTGAGATGAACGGTTGGGAAGCCGAGTCGGAAGCCGCAACGGTGCTTCAAGGTCTTGGAATCACTGACGCGTCGCACCATAAACTCATGAGCGAGCTCACGGGTGGCGAGAAGGTCAAGGTACTCCTTGCCCAAGCGTTGTTCGGTAAGCCAGACATCTTGCTCCTCGATGAGCCGACGAACGGACTTGACATCAAAGCGATTCAATGGCTCGAAGAGTTCTTGATCAACTTCGAGAACACAGTCATCGTCGTTTCCCACGACCGTCACTTCTTGAACAAAGTTTGTACACATATGGCTGACCTCGACTTCGGTAAGATTCAGCTGTACGTCGGGAACTACGACTTCTGGTACGAGTCGAGCCAACTCGCATCGCGCATGGCCAACGACCAGAACAAGAAAAAAGAAGAGAAGATCAAAGAGCTCCAAAACTTTATCGCTCGTTTCAGCTCGAACGCCTCGAAGGCGCGTCAAGCGACGTCGCGTAAAAAGTTGCTCGATAAGATCACACTGGATGACATCCGTCCGTCATCACGCCGTTATCCGTTCGTCGGTTTCTCGATGGAACGTGAAATCGGAAATGACGTCTTGTACGTCGACAACGTCTCGAAGACGATCGACGGTGTCAAAGTACTCGACAACGTCACGTTCTCATTGAACAAGATGGACAAAGTCGCTTTCGTCGGTCGCAACGACGTCGCCATCACGACGCTCTTCAAGATCCTCATGGGTGAGATGGAGCCAGACACGGGTACGGTCAAATGGGGCGTGACGACGATCCAGTCGTACTTCCCGAAAGACAACTCGGAATACTTCGAAGGCTCAGATAAGAGCATCTTGGACTGGTTACGCCAGTTCTCGCCAGCTGACGAGTCAGATACGTTCCTCCGTGGTTTCCTCGGCCGTATGCTCTTCTCTGGCGAAGAAGTCATGAAGAAAGCGTCTGTCCTCTCAGGGGGAGAGAAAGTTCGTTGCATGCTCTCGAAGATGATGCTCTCGAACTCGAACGTGCTCGTCCTTGACGATCCGACGAACCACTTGGACCTCGAATCGATCACAGCTCTCAACAACGGACTCGAGACGTTCAAAGGCGTACTCCTCTTCAGTTCACATGACCATCAGCTCATCTCGACGATTGCGACACGCATCATCGAAGTGACGCCGAACGGGATTGTCGACAAAGAAGCGACGTACGACCAGTTCCTCGAGAACGAATCGCTTCAACAACAAGTCGAATCACTTTACCAAAACGCATAATAAAAATCGATCGGCGCACGCGCCGATCGATTTTTCAGGCTGTTGACGAACCAAATCGCCCATCGCGATTTGGTTCGTCTCTTTTTGTGTTCATCGAGCTCGAGGCGCTCTGCCCGGCATAAAATTGAAGAAATGCTATGTAGACGGTCTTTTTCGGCCAACAGGTTGGCCAATTTCTTCATGTTTTGTGCGGTGGCTGCCACCAGGTTGGCGCACTGGACCTTCTCGGTCCCCCGGTAGAACGTGAAGCGGAGCCCGTGAAGCTCTTTCGCGTCGGCGAACGAGCGCTCCACGGTCTGCGGCCGGAGACGATAGAGGTATCGTCCGGATTCGGACAGACGGTTCCGGTTCACCAATTCGCGATAGGTTTCATCAAGATGACGGGTGATGACGCGCCGGTGGGCACGATTGGACGTACACTTCTCGAGAAGCGGGCAGTTCTTACAGACGGCGGGGTCGGAGGCGTAGTGGTGATACCCGTGTCGGTCTGTCGTTCGATAGGTGGGACGCTGTTTCGCCGGGCAGACATAGACGTCTTCTTCTGATACATATTTGAAGCTCGTCCTCCGAAACATCCCCTTCTTCCCGCCGAAGCGGCGCCAGGCGATGACGCCGAAGACGCCGCGCTCGATGAGCGCCTTCGCAATCTCTGTCGTGAAGTACCCCGCATCGAGGGCGACTGCCTCTAGCGGATAGCCGAATCGGCCGAGGATATGCTCGAGACGGGCGAGGTAGACGGTGCTGTCTGACACGTTCCCGGGCGTGACGTGCACATCGACGATGAAGTTGTGTTTGGCGTCGACCGTCCGGTGCGCCAGCCAGAAAAAGCCTTCCGGCTTCTGGTCACGATACATATAGCCCGCATCCGGGTCGGTCCGGCTCACCTTGATGAACCGGCTCTCCCTTTTCGGTGAGGCGGGCTTCAGCGCTTTTTTCCACGGTCCGACCGTTCTTCGTTCACCCGGTCTAGGAGCTCGCCCTCAATCGCGTTCACAACGCGCTCGACCTCGACCTTGTCGAACTTCTTCTTGTTCGCGTTGGCACGGATGTGGGTCGAGTCGGTGATCAGGATTCGCCCCGACACGAAGCCGTGGGCTTCGGCCTGACCCAAGATGTCCTCGAAGATCAGTTGGAAGACGTCCTTCCCTTTGAAGCGGCGCCGATAGGCCTGGCTGATCGTCGAATGGTCGGGTACCTTCTCATCAATCCCGAGCCCGAGGAACCAGCGGTAGGCGAGGTTCGTCTGGACCTCTTTAACCGTCTGGCGGACGGAACGGATGTTGAGCAGCGGGCCGAGGAGGATGATCTTGATGATAATCTCGGGGTCGATGCCGGGCTGTCCGGTGTTCGAGTACAGCGGCGCGCAAAGGCGGTGCACGATCGAGAAATCGATGTGGCGGTCGATCTTTCGGACGAGGTGGTCTTGCGGGACCATTTGGTCCAGGGTGGTCTTCGTCTGAATCGGTTCATGTCTCTTCTCCGGGTGGGCACGGTACATATGGGGTTCCTCCCTAGTCAGCGGACAGGTTCGGCGTTTATCTGCCTTTTCCCGTTTTTACCGGTTCGAAGAACATGTCCGAGGCTTTTTCTTCGGCCATCGAGGCCTCAGAAAAAGACAAACGGCCGCCAGATGGCGACCGTTTGCGTTGCTCGTCCGACGGCGCCCCGACTCCTGCAGGAAAGCAATCCAACGGAGACCCAGCAGCGACATAAGTCGCGATGCGGCTCCGGGATTGCCTGCGGAAAGCGTGGGCGCCGGAAGGACGAGCGATTCTATTGATGTTAGTCAACAAGCTGAAAAATCGATCGGCGCACGCGCCGATCGATTTTTTTATTTGACTTCGACTGTCTCCATGACGTGTTCATGGATGTCGTGTCCTTTCGTCACATGAACTTGGACGTTGTACGTACCGGGCTCCGGGAACGTATGCTCACCCGCATAGCTTCCGTTTTCCGTTTCCTCAAGCTTCACCCAATCGTGCTTATCCGCACCGTCTTTGAATACTTCAAGTTGAACGTCCGCACCTGTCAGCACCTCATGGTCAATTTCAACGTTGACGGTGAACGGGCTCGCTTCATTCGCCGTCACTTGCTTTGGATCGAGTGTGATATCGGCCCCGGCGTGTTGGTGATGGTCTGTTTCAGCCTCGGCTTCGGCTTCTGTTTCTGGATGACCGACCGTCACCTTCGCTGTCGGCATCGTATGCATCGCCCGCGCCGTCACGTGGACTTGGACCGTATAGACCGCTTCATCCGCAAACGTTGCTTCCGTCTCATAGACCCCGTCTTCTGTGAGCGAAGCTTTCATCATCTCACTCTCTTCTTTGGCGCCGTTCTTCCACACTTCGAACTTGATCTCGTCCGCATCATCGACCCCTTTGCCGTCTTGCGTGACGCGAACCGATAACGTGACCGCTTCATCTATTTCCGCTGTCGCCGGTACGTTCAATTCTGCTTCGACAGGTTCCATCGACTGCACCGTCTCCGTCGCATTGTCCGCCTCTTCTGTCCCGCATGCCCCAAGGACGAACAAACCGATTATTCCTGTCGCCATCCCGATTCGTTTCACTGTTTGTCTCATTATGAATCCCCCCTAGTTAATCGCTTACACGTTTCACACATTGTTCATGATATCATCCTTTTTCAGGAATTGTGTGATGTTTTTGTGATATTTACCACGTCACCTGCTCATAAATTGAACACAAAATTTGAGAGTCATTATCCAAAAATTCCTTTGCCTATTTTTAGGATTATAACGTGTTCATCACCAAAACGGGGTATATAAAATATATACACAGCTCAATATATGGAAAGCCTTGACACCAAGATACATACACCAAGAATGGAGGCGAAAGGAAAAATGAAGAGCAAATTTGTACGGTTATTGATGGCTTTGTTGATCCTGCTGGCACCGTTAGTCACCTATCCAAAATCAGCTGATGCCGCTGCTTCGAAGTTCATAACGAGCGTGAACACGACGAGTAAAGTCGTGGCGTTGACGTTCGATGACGGAGCGGATGGTGCGAATACGAACAAGATTTTGGACATACTTGCCAAGAACAACGTCAAAGCCACTTTCTTTTTGACTGGAACCGGCGCCAACCACCATCCTCAATACATTAAAAACATCGCAGCTAAAGGTCACCAAGTAGGTAACCACTCGTACAGCCACCCATACTTCACCCAGTTGACCGCCACTCAAATGAAGACCGAACTCGACCGTACCGAAGCAATCGTTAAGTCACTGACCGGCAAAACGACAAAACCGATCTTCCGGGCTCCGTTTGGCGCCGTGAACAGCGCCGTCTTGAGCGGTGTCGGCGCTGCCGGCTACGCTTATACGATCCAATGGAACATCGATACGATTGACTGGAAAGGACTCACTGCTAGCCAAATCAATACGAAAGTCCAAACGAACATCAAACCAGGATCGATCGTCCTCATGCACACCGGTGCTGGTGCGCCAGGCACACCGCTAGCCTTGCCGACGATGATCTCGCAACTGAAAGCAAAAGGCTACAAGTTCGTGACAGTTTCCCAATTGCTCGCTTACCAATCTACTTCAACCTCTAAAACGTATACTGTCAAATCAGGCGACACGCTCTATAGCATCGCTCGGGCTTACAACGTCACAGTCGCTGCACTCGCTGCCGCCAACAAGATCACGAACTACAACTTGATCAGTGTCGGTCAAGTGCTCGTCATTCCAGGTACAAGCGTCACGCCACCCCCAACGACGACTGTCAAATATACGGTAAAAGCAGGCGATACACTCTACAAGATTGCGACACTGTACAAAACGACCGTCGCCAAAATCGCTGCCGCCAATAACATCACCAACATCAACCTGATCAGCGTCGGTCAAGTCCTGGTCATCCCAGGAACAACCGTCACTCCTCCGCCAGCGACGACCGTGAAGTATACCGTCAAGTCAGGCGACACGCTCTATAAGATTGCGACGACATATAATACGACCGTCGCCAAAATCGCTGCCGCCAACAACATCACGAACATCAATTTGATCAGCGTCGGTCAAGTGCTCACGATTCCTCGTTAACCACGAAAAAGATGATGCCGCGGCATCATCTTTTTCGTTTGCTTCATTTCACTTCAAACTGTTCCGCCTCGGTCGATCCAGCGAGCGCGGTCGTCGACGACTGTCCGCTCGAGATGACGAGTGAGACTTCATCGAAGTAGCCGGTGCCGACTTCACGCTGATGGCGCGTCGCCGTGTAGCCGTGTTGTTCGGCCGCAAATTCGGCTTGTTGTAACTCAGAATATGCTGCCATCCCACGATCTTTATAGCCGCGGGCGAGCTCGAACATGCCGAAGTTGAGCGAATGGAACCCGGCGAGTGTGACGAATTGGAACTTGTAGCCCATCGTCCCAATCTCTTGTTGGAACGTCGCGATCTCGTCGTCAGACAGCTTCTTCTTCCAGTTGAACGAAGGCGAACAGTTGTAGGCGAGCATTTTTCCAGGATACTTCGCATGGATCGCGTCCGCGAACTGGCGTGCTTCTTGCAAGTCCGGTTCCGATGTCTCGCACCAGACGAGATCGGCGTAAGGAGCATAGGCGAGACCGCGGGCGATCGCCTGCTCGATGCCGGCCTCGGTCCGGTAGAAGCCTTCCGGCGTCCGGTCGCCGACGATGAACGGATGGTCAATCGGGTCGATGTCACTTGTGATCAAGTTGGCCGCATGCGCGTCCGTCCGGGCGACGATAATCGTCGATACGCCCATGACGTCTGCTGCTAGGCGCGCCGCGATCAAGTTTTTCACAGCCGTCTGCGTCGGGAGCAATACTTTACCGCCGAGGTGACCACACTTTTTCTCCGAAGACAGCTGGTCCTCTAAGTGGACACCGGCCGCACCAGACTCGATCATCGCTTTCGTCAGCTCGAAGACGTTGAGCACACCGCCGAACCCAGCTTCCATATCGGCGACGATCGGCGCGAACCAGTGCGTATCCCCTTTCCCTTCCGCCGTTTGAATCTGATCGGCCCGTTGCAGCGCCTGATTGATTCGCTTGACGACGCTCGGTACCGAGTTGGCCGGGTACAGGCTTTGGTCCGGATACATATGCCCTGATAAGTTCGCATCAGCGGCGACTTGCCAGCCGCTTAAGTAGATGGCCTCAAGCCCCGCCTTCACTTGTTGGATTGCCTGATTTCCGGTGAGCGCCCCGAGCGCGTGGACGTAATCCCGTTTGTAGAGCAGGTCCCACAGACGTTCCGACCCTTTCGTCGCGAGCGTATGTTCGATCAAGACCGATCCACGAAGCTTCATGACGTCGTCGACTCCGTACGGACGCTCGACCCCGTCAAACCGTTCCGACTGAAAAACCTTCTCGAGTTGCATGCGTTGTTCATTCATTGTTATTCCTCCTGTATTATATTAGTTTTGTTTTAATTAAATTGTTATATAACAGATGTTGCAAACTTAATCCAAGTAGGCGCAGCATTCGAGTGCCGACTTGAACGTCGAATGTTCCATCCCACAACTGCGGCAGACGTTTTCCTCGTCCCGCTCTTCTGGTTTGCGGAATACGACGACTTCCTCGACCGGTTCTTTCATGATTTGGAGCGAACCGTCCGTCCGATCGAGCACGAGGCGCATCAAGTCGTTGCCATATACGAATGCGGTATTGGCGAGTGTCGCTGTCGACTCTCCAGAGACGATGCGGCGGACGACCCAACGTTCGATTAACTGTTCGCTTTCGATTTTTTTCGTTGTCATGATGATGCTCCTCCTTTTAAGTTCAATTCAAGTGTCGACTGTGTCAAAAACTCACGGCGGCGGCGATGCAAGATCGGTTCCGTGTACCCGCTTGGCGAATCCGTTCCTTGGAACACTAAGTCTTTTGCTGCTTGATACGCGATCGAGTCGGTCACGTCCGGCGTCATTGGCCGGTAGTTCGGGTCGGCCGCGTTCTGCTTGTCGACGACTTCAGCCATCCGGTACATCGTCGCTTCGATTTGCTCACGCGTACAGACACCATGATAGAGCCAGTTGGCCACGTGTTGGCTCGAGATGCGGAGCGTCGCCCGGTCCTCCATCAACCCGATATGGTGGATGTCCGGCACTTTCGAGCAGCCCACGCCTTGCTCGACCCAGCGGACGACATAACCGAGCAGCCCTTGCAGGTTGTTCTCGAGTTCCTCCCTCACTTCATCGTCTGTATAGACGCGTGTCGCGAGCGGAATCTCGAGCAGGCGTTTCCGTTCGCTGTCGATATCGAACGATCGTTGCACCAACTCCCGTTGGACACGGAACGCATCCACTTGATGGTAATGGAGCGCGTGGAGCGTCGCGGCCGTCGGCGACGGGACCCAGGCGGTCGTCGCGCCGGACTCAGCATGGGCGACTTTCTCCCGCATCATGTCGCGCATCTTATCAGGCATCGCCCACATCCCTTTGCCGATTTGGGCTTGTTGATAGAAGTCGGCCGCGAGTCCGGTCAAGACGTTCAAGCGTTCGTAGGCATCGAGCCAAGCCGACGTCTTCATTTCGCCTTTCTTGCGCATCGGCCCAAACGTGAGCGACGTATGGATCTCGTCACCGGTCCGGTCAAGAAAACCAGTATTGATGAAGACGATCCGCTCCTTCACGCGTTCGATGCAGTTTTTCAAGTTGAGCGACGTCCGTCTCTCCTCGTCCATCACACCGACTTTGAGCGTATGGCGCGGCAAGTCGAGCACGTCTTCGATCGCGTCGAACAAGTCGTTCGTGAACGTGACTTCCTTTGAACCGTGCATTTTCGGTTTGACGATGTAGATCGACCGTTCCCGCGAGTTCCGTTTTGAGTCGAGGTGACGGCTCGCGATCAGTGACGTGAAGATGCCGTCAAGGATTCCTTCCGGTACTTCCCTTCCTTGATTGTCGAGCATCAAATCTGTCGTCATCAAGTGACCGACGTTCCGAATGAACAGTAAGGAACGTCCCGGCAGCACGACGTCTCGTCCGTTTCTGCCTGTGTAGCGGCGGTCTTCATTCAGCTGGCGCTTGAGGGGCTTGCCGCCTTTCGTGAACGTCGCTTCGAGCGTGCCGTCCATCAGCCCGAGCCAGTTTTTGTACAGGTGGACCTTGTCCCGAGCGTTGACGGCTGCGACCGAGTCCTCACAGTCGACGATGGCCGATAAGGCAGACTCGAGTTCGATATCGGTGAGCCCTGCCCCATCCGTGCGGCCGATCGGATGGTTCCGGTCAAATTTCAGTTCGGCGTGGAGGCCGTTATGGACGAGCACTAAGCTCGTCGGACTGTCCGGATTCCCGACGTAACCGATGAAACAGTCATTGCTGAACGGGACGTCTTGTCCGTTGATGATGGCGTATGGTTCATCGGCGCGAACCGCGTATCCTTCCGCGTTCCGGTGCGAACCCGTTAGAAGCGGGAACGTGTCGTCGAGGTATTGTTTGGCGTAAGCGATGACCGCTTTACCCCGGACCGGATTGTAGCCGGCCGACTTCGTTTTTCCGTCCGCTTCATCGATGACGTCCGTTCCATACAGCGCGTCATAAAGACTTCCCCAGCGTGCGTTCGCCGCGTTCAGTGCATAGCGTGCATTGTCGAGCGGGACGACGAGCTGTGGTCCGGCTTGCTGTGTGATCTCCGAATCGACACCTGAGACGTCGATACTAAAATCAGGGACGACCGGTTCGATGTAGCCGATCGATTGGAGGAAGCGTTCGTAGCTGACAAGGTCAAAGTCTTGTTTCTGTTCGCTGTACCACTTCTGTAACAGTCGCTCAAACGACTCCCGTTTGTGAAGCAACGCCTCATTTCGAGGAATGAACTCGTCTAGTATGCGCTCGACTCCTTGCCAAAACTGATGCCCCGTCTCTGCTCCTGGCAATACATGAGCCGAGACGAAGTCGAGGAGCTCCTGATGTACGCGATAAGTTCCTACTTGTGTATACTGTTCCAAGCCTTCACATCCTCCCGTATTTGTTGTTATATATCAGTTGACTTTAATATAGACTATTATATAACAGTTTGGCAACAGGTTTTTTAAAACTTTTTATTTGCCGGCAATCGAAAAACACGTTAGGATAGATTACATGACCCATCAATGATTGAGTCATCAATTAGTTAAGGAGGGTTATGGATGCGCGAATCTTGTTCGCCTAGCGACCAAATTCTCTACAACGTCATCACTGTACAAAAAGAACTCAGCCAGCTGTTCGATACCGAAATGGATGGACTGAGCCTGACCCGATACGATATTTTGAGCAACTTGAATCACGTCGGTCCACTTCGCCAACGCGAGCTGCAACAGCGCGTCGATGTCGATCACGCGGCCATCACCCGTCACTTGAAACAACTCGAGACGCAAGGGCTGATCGCTCGTGAACGATGTCTTCAAGACAATCGCGTCATCTACGTCGACTTGACCGAGCTCGGTCGCGACAAAATTGCACATTGGACCGAGCAAAAGAAGTGCTTATCGGACCGACTTTTTGTAAACATGAAGGTAGAGGAGCAACAACATTTGCTCGACCTGTTAAATACGTTACAACACAACATTCAACACGAAAGGAAGACCCTAATATGAACACGACAACACAGAAAGACTTTATGGAGATTGTAAAAGGACGCCGTTCGATTCGCGTCTATGACGAGAACGTCAAAATCTCGAAAGACGAAATGACACAAATCCTCGAGGAAGCGACGACAGCACCGTCTTCGCTCAACCTTCAGCCATGGCGCTTCGTCGTCATCGACAGCGCCGCCGGAAAAGAGACACTCCTCCCGCTCTCGAGCTTCAATAAGCGTCAAGTCGAGACGTCATCGGCTGTCATCGCCATCTTCGCCGACTACCAAATGGCCGACTACACGGAAGAGATCTTCAATTCTGCCGTCGAGCGCGGCCTGATGCCTCCTGAAGTCCGCGACCGCCAAGTCGACATAATCAAAGGCATCTTCAAAGACGCACCGAACGAAATGATCAAAGACAGCATCTTGCTCGACTCAGGCCTCGTCGCGATGCAGCTCATGCTCGTCGCCCGTGCCCACGGCTACGACACGAACCCGATCGGCGGCTACGATAAGAAGAATATCGCCGAAGCGTTCGGTCTCGAGAAAGAACGCTACCTCCCGGTCATGCTCCTCTCGATCGGCAAAGCCGCGGAAGAAGGTTACCCGTCGGTCCGTTTCCCAATCGACCGCATCACAGACTGGAAATAAGCAAAAGCTCAATCGCGTCGAGGCGATTGAGCTTTTTTTCATCCGATGTATTTGACGACCTCGTTGAAGTCGCGGCGCGTCTTCGGCGCGAAATCGCGAGCCCGGTAACCGAACGCAACCATGGCCGAGAGCGACCAGGCCCCGCGTTCCATGACACCTTCTGAAATCAACAGTTCGTCAATCTGTTGTTGGTTGAAGCCCTCGATCGGACATGAGTCGATCCCGATTTGGGCTGCTGCCGTCATCATGTTGCCGAGCGGGATGTACGTCTGGCGCTTGATCCACTCTTGGAACACTCGCTCGTCGTCTAACAGACGGTAATCTTGCTCTTGGAACTCCTGAACTCGTTTGATTCGGAGCGCATATTCATCCTCGGTCCGTCCTTGGACGCCCGTGATGATGTGGCGCAGATAGTCCGAATCATAGCGCATTTCCTGCGGCGTCCGGGCCAAGATCAAGACGAAATGACTCGCCGTCAACGCTTGTCCTTGAGCACCCCACGTGTTGTCCTTAATTTTTTGAAGTAAATCTTCGCGACGGACGACGACGAACTGCCACGGCTCGAAGCCGAATGAGCTCGGTGACAACCGTCCCGTCTCCAGGATAAATTCAAAGTCGCTTTCATCAATCTTGCGGTCCGCGTCGAACTCTTTCGTCGCTTGACGCCAACGGTACGCTTCTAAAATATCTTTTTTCTTCACTCAAATCCACTCCCCATTACCAAGATGACTCCATCATATCAAATCGATAAATGAGAAACCGTTCATGAAGATTCTTCAGCGGCAATCGGACGTCTTGGACGTAACGGAACGGTGTCTCATCATTCAAAAAGTGTAAATAATCGTCGGACGGATAGTAGAGGATGATATCGACCGGACGCGGCGAGAGCTCGACCGAGTCGAGGATGTTGGCAACGACTTGGCGGAACACTTGAACCGAGAACGGGTTGAAGAAATAAAATCGGTTCGCCTCAGGTGGGATCATAAACCGTTCGGCATACGCGCACTCGAACTGGACGCTCCCACGCGACCGATGCTTCTTCGTATAGTTGACCCAGTTTTGAAGCGCCTCCTCGTGATAGCCACCATCCATCTCGACCCCGATGGCGCGGACACGGAACGTGTAGGCGAGATAAAACGGCAACCTCCCTTTCCCGGATCCAAAGTCGACGACCGTGTCCGTCGGCTCGAGCGGATAGGCGTCGCGCAACAAGTCGAGCGCAGCATATGGGGTCGGCTCATAGCGATGGTATTCGACCGAGGTCGGGAAGCCTTGCTGAGGCTTCGCCGTCTCGATTTGTAGCAGTCGCTCATATTGTTGTTCAGTCATGAAAATGTCCCTTCTTGATTTTTTGGAAGAATGAATCATGCAACGCCTCGGCCAAGTCGATTTCGCGATCAAGGTACGGCTGACGCGACATCCAACCTTCCCCGGCATAAAGTGCCAGTGCGACGAAACCACTGCCGAAGGCGACTGCCGCAAGCGGACGGCCGTCAAGGAATGCATATAGGCAAATCAAAGCGATGATCGTGACGCTAACCCGCGACATCCAATGACTTCGCCGAATCTTTAACTGGTACTGAGTCCACATATGGAGCCAAGCGATTAGGAGAACGGATAAGAAGAATGACAAAATTGAAGCATGTGTCCATCCCCACTCGACGAGTACTGGCCTAAACAACGAAACGACCACACCATATTTAATGATCAGCTTGACGATATGATAATACAGCGAATAGCGCTTCAACGCCTTGATGAGCGTCCGCTCTTTGCGTTGCGTGACATCTGCTCGTTCGAACCAAACGAAGAACGTATCGTTGACGACAAGGAGCAGGAAGAGCACCGCCCAAACGAACGCTGAAACGTCGCCGACCCAATCAAGACCGCCTTGCCAGAACAAAATATACTGATAGCCGAGAAAGAATAAGAGCGCAAACATGATGTACAACCGGAGCCGCCGCGTTTTCAAAAGCTTGGCCGCATGGCCCGTGACGCGTTGCTTCAACAGTTGCCGCGCCGTCATCGAACAATATTTACTGAAGAAAAGACAAACTTGTCATAGCGATGCCGAGCGAACGAGTATTCGAACGGTTTTCCGTTACTCAAATAAACGACTTGTTCGACTTCAATGATCGGGTCGGTAATATCATTCTTCAAGTAGAGTTGGTCGTACTCATCAGGCTTATCGGCCCGAATCATCTTATGCGAACTCGTAATTGTGTAGCCAAGTTCCTGCTGGATGTAACTATAGACCGACTTCTCCAAAATTTTACGCGATAGTCCCGTAATCAGATTCGCGACCATGTACGTCAATTCAATGACGTAGGGCTCTTCGTCCACATAGCGGACACGGCGAATCTCATACACCGGTTCCGTCAGCTCGATCATCAAGTGGTCAGCGACTTCCTGGGTCGGGAACTTTACTTCAAAGTCGAGCACTTCACTGCGGAGACTGCGGTCGCCGATGACTTGCGTCAATCCTCTCGTTTCTTTACTGATGATGTTGATCCGTTCTTTTTGGAAGCTGGCCGGTAAGATGAATGTCCCTTTACCGCGCTTCCGATAAATCAGACCTTCCATCACAAGAATCTCGAGGGCACGTTTCATCGTCATGCGGCTGACGCCAAACTCTTCCGCTAATTGAATCTCGTCCGGGAGCGGTGTTTCGAGTTCATAAGCTTGTTCATTGATGCGATGCCGAATCTCATCGGCAATCGATTCATATTTTGGTTTTTTCTTTGTAGACATATTCCACCTCATGTATAGACATATACGAATAATATATCAAAAAAAGCTGACAAAGAGTAGGTCCTTGTCAGCTTTTCCTATTATTCTGTAAATCCATGATCAGCAGTCACTTGTTTGAACCAGTGCCCAGACTTTTTGACGGTCCGCTCCTGGGTCGCTAAATCGACACCAACGAATCCATAGCGATTCTTATAGGCGTTGCTCCATGACCAGTTGTCCATGAACGTCCATAAGTGATAGCCCTTAACGTTCGCGCCTTCTTCGAGCGCCCGATGCGTCCATTTCAAATGCTCCCGAATGAAGTCGATCCGGTAGTCGTCTTGGACGCTACCGTCAGCGTCACGGTAACGCTCTTCTCCTTCGACGCCCATCCCGTTCTCCGAGATGAAGCATGGAATATTGCCGTAATTGTCTTTCAAGTTGATTAAGATGTCATAAACGCCTTGCTCATAAATTTCCCAACCACGATACGGGTTCATCTTGCGACCCGGCATCTCATAGAAGTCGAATAAATTCTCCGGCAGGAATGGCGCTTCGGGATTCGGAAGGGCCGCTTTTGCCTTGACCCGACGCGGTTGATAGTAGTTGATGCCGAGAAGATCAATTGTGTTGGCGCGAATGAGCTCCAAGTCTCCAGGTTGCAGCTCCGGCATCGCGTCTTGTTCACGCAACACATCGATGAGCTCTTCAGGGAACGTCCCGAGCACAGACGGATCCAAGAACGAGCGGTTGAAGATGGCATCTGCCACTTGTGAGGCCTTCACATCGGCCGGGTGTTGGCTACGTGGATACGACGGCGTCAAATTCAGGATGATCCCGATTTGACCGGCCTGCCCCTGCTCCCGGTATGCCTGGATGGCGAGCGCGCTCGATAAGATTGAATGGTAAGCGACTTGGACGGCACGCTTGAAATCGACGACGTTCGGATAGTGGAAATCGTACAAGTAACCACCTTCGACCGGCACGATCGGTTCATTATGGGTGAACCACGTCGTCACACGGTCTCCGAAAAGTTTGAAACACGTCTTTGCGAACTGTATGTAAGCATCGACGACGTCACGTGATTCCCAGCCGCCTCGGTCTTGAAGCGCCATCGGCATGTCAAAGTGATACAAGTTGATGAACGGCTCAATGCCATGATTGATGAGACAATCGATCACGTTGTTATAAAACGTGATCGCCTCATCATTGACCTTGCCGACGCCTTCAGGAAACAGACGTGACCACGAGATTGAGAAGCGGAACGTGTTATGTCCGAGTTCTTTCATGAGCGCGATATCTTGCTCGTACAAATGATAGAAGTTAGACGCTTCGGTCGCGCTGACCCCATTGAAGAATCGGTTCGGTTGTTGCATATACCAGTAATCCCAAATATTTAAGCCTTTACCACCTTCAAACGCCGCACCTTCCATTTGCGTCGCCGAAGAGGCCGTCCCCCACCAAAAATCGGTCGGGAATTGATATGTCACTACTGATGATGTTTTCGTTTCTGTCGGGTTCGTCATAAACTCTCTCTCCCTTATTCTCTATTTCTTCTTTACACCGCTTCGTCTGTCTGGTTAGCGGCTTCTTCCTGTTCTTTCTTCAAGTTCAAACGGTCAATAAATTTAAGGAACGGGAACCACACCGCCAAGATAATCAAGAAGTTGACGAGTTGAAGTAATCCGCCGGCGAGTGAATTCGTCGCCATCATCCCGCTGATGAACATCGGAACGGTCCAAGGGACTGCGACTCCGGTCGGTGGCGGGACGAGCCCTGTCGACATCGCAAAGTAAGTGACCGTGACCGTTATGAGTGGAGCGACAATCCACGGAATCATGATGAGCGGATTCATGACAATCGGCAGACCGAAAATGACCGGTTCGTTGACGTTAAAGATCCCTGGTCCGAGTGACAGTTTCCCGATTTGCTTCAACTGTTTCGATTTCAGGAACAATAAGATCGCTACGATGACGGCAAGCGTCGAGCCCGAGCCACCAAGGCCGACCGTATAGATCTCGACAAACTGTTTACTGATGATGTTCGGCACATCTCCGGTCGCCGTGTACGCGTTCAAGTTTTCAAGCGACAACGTATTCCAAATCGGATCCATGACCGAGTTGACGATGACTTGTCCGTGCAACCCGAAGAACCAGAACAATTGGACGAAGAAGATCGCAATTAACGTTGGCACGAGACCGTTGCCTAATTTAACGAGTGGCTGTTGGACGACGTTGAAAATGACGTCATGTAAGTTCGTATTGAACAAGCTCGTCACAACGATGTTGAGGAGCAAGAAGACCGTCAGCGTCAACAAGGCTGGCACGAGCGCCGAGAACGACTTCGCCACCGCCGGCGGTACGCCGTCCGGCATTTTGATCGTCCAGTTCTTTTGAACGACGAATCGATAAATCTCACCTGAGAGGAACCCGGTGATCATGGCGAGGAACATTCCTTTCGCACCGAGACGGTCGAGCGGGAGGACATTTCCGACCGCTTCTGTCATTCCTTCGACTTCGATGAGGAACGGTGTCAACAAGAGGAACGATACGAGGGAGATCGCCCCACCAAAGACGGCTTCGACGTTGTAACTTTTCGAAAGATAATAGCCAATACCGAAAACGACGAAGATTGACATGATGCCCATCGTGGCCGATGGGGCGTTCCCGAGTGACGATTTGAACGCGTTCAGCGTCCCTTCCGACATGAACTTGTCTAAGAACGGCAAGTTGGCGATGACGACGACGATCGAACCGAACATCGTGATTGGGAATGCGAGCATGAACGCATCCCGTAATACTTGCAAATACCGACTGTTGTTCAAGTAAGTCGCCATCGGCATGAGCAACTTGCTGATCAATAAGAACATTTTGTTGTCCTGTGACATAGGATTCACCCTTCTTGATTAGGATTTACAATCTTTTGCTCGACCATTTCAATCAAACCCGCCGTCAAGTCAAGCATCGTCTGGGTCGACATGAGATGGTCTTCGGCGTGAAGGAGTAACAATGACATGTCTGTCTTCTCCCCGTTCGCCTCTTTTTGAATTTGACCGAAATGCGTCTGATGCGCTTCTTTCAACTGTTCACGCGCTGTCGCTAGCTGCGCTTCAAACGACTCGTACGAACCGTTCTTGTATGTTTGGATGGCTTCTTGGATCGTGCTCCGAGCGTTGCCGCTGTGCAAAATCATCATGAATGCCATCTGTTCTAACGTTAACTCTTCCGTTCCTTCCATGACTCTCACCCCATCAATTTAATTGCTTGTTCATACGCCGCTTTCCCGTTTGCGGTTCCGTAAGCCATCATGTCGATGACTTCGACCGGTTTCGATGTTTGCGCTTTCAATTTATCGAGTAAAAAACGCATTTGTGGCCCGATGAGAATGACGTCCGCCTCTTCCATCTCTTTTCCGACCTGGTCTTGACCGACTGCCCAAATTTTCGCTTCGTCCCCGATCGACTCCGCATGCTGTTGCATTTTCGTGACGAGCAGGCTCGTCGACATGCCCGAACTACAAGCAAGTAATACCTTCTTCATGATTGATCACTCCTTTTTTGAAATCGTTTACAACTTTTATTATACACATGAATCATTTCATGTCTATACTTGATTTAAAGTTTGTTTAGTTTTTAAATTTAAAAGTGTAGACGATAACAAATGAGAGTGAGGAACTTTACTATGAACATCATCCCGTTACAACCGCATTACCAATATCGTCTGTGGGGAGGCGATCGCTTGAAATGTTTCGGTTTTCACTTTGACGAACCTTCGATTGGTGAGGCTTGGACTGCATCAGCCCTGAAACAAGGCGGTTCCATCGTCAGCGCCGGGCCTTATGAGGGCATGACTTTACAAGCACTCTATGAGCAAGCACCTGAACTGTTCGGCATTGATGCCCCTGAATTCCCGTTATTAATCAAGTGGATTGATGCTAACGATGATTTATCGATCCAAGTCCATCCTGATGACGAATTAGCCCAGTCACTTGAAAAAGAACCGTATGGAAAGAATGAATGCTGGTATATTCTCGATGCGCCAGAGGGGAGCGAAATCATCTACGGTCATACATTTGAATCGAAAGACGCATTAAAGCAGGCGCTCGCGGACGGGAACGTGATGACTGGATTAACTCGAAAACCTGTCAGCCGAGGCGATTTTCTATACGTTCCAGCCGGGACCATCCACGCCTTGACGAAAGACTTGTGTGTCCTTGAGATTCAACAGAGTTCGGATACGACGTACCGTCTCTATGACTACGGACGCATGGAAACATCGACTGGACACACCCGTGACCTCCATGTTGAGCAAGGTGCACTCGCCTCGTTCGCACCCCATCTCGACTATGCGGAACCTGTCCTGCGTCTGGATCATTTCCGAAAACAGTTGACACGTAACCCTTATTTCTTCGTTGAAAAATGGAATATCGAACGCGAGGAATCCGTCTCGACGGATACGTTCCGAATCTTGACGGTCGTCGCTGGCTCGCTCGAAATAGATGAACACTTGTTCGAGACAGGCGGTACGATCGTATTGCCGGCCCACCAGTCGTTTGAGGTGAAAGGAAATGCCACCTGTCTCGTTACTGGTGTATCGTCACTAGATAAACAAAAAGCCCGAATCGGAATCGATTTGGGCGGTACTAATACACGCGTCGCGGTCGTTTCAAAAGACGGTCGCGTTGAGAAACAATTTAAGTTTAAGACACACCCCCATCTTGAGATGGAGGCGACGTTAAGAACTATCAGTCAAGCCGTCAAACGCTTCGAACTCGAATATGAGATTGAACATGTCGGGATAGTCGCCCCCGGACCGCTAGACCTCAAACGAGGAACGTTTCTCACTCCGCCTAACCTCCCAAACTGGCATCATCAATACCTAGTTGAACCGTTGTCCGATTTACTTGGCCTCCCTGTCACCTTAGAGAATGATGCGAATGCCGCGGCACTCGCTGAAGCAAAGTTTGGGGCCGGACGTGACGTAGACTCTATCTTTTATGTCACAGTCAGTACAGGGGTCGGTGGCGGTTTTGTTTACAAAAAGCAACTCATAAGTGGTGCTCACGGAAGTGCTGGTGAAATTGGCAACATGATTGTCCGTACCGAAGGACCGATCCATCACACGCTAAACGTCGGTTCGCTTGAGACACATGCTAGTGGTACAGCCCTACATGAACGGGCAAAAGTAAGAGGGTTACATGACACTATGACATTATTGGCAGACGAAACTGAACGAAATAAGTTTGTTGACAGTTTAGCGACAGGTCTCGCGAACATTATCCACACGGTAGACCCCGACATGATTATTCTCGGGGGAGGCGTAACAGCGGCTGCTGCGTTATACTGGAATCAATTGCAGGATGCAGTGAATGTACGGGTCTATCCCCACTTACGTGGAGAGACAAAGCTCGTTTTGCAGCAACTGAAAGGAGACGCCGGCGTGATTGGGGCCGCGTTTTTAGCTTAAGGAGTGAATAGAATGCAACATTATTTAGCCATCGATATCGGTGGTACGAGTATCAAATACGGTGTCGTCCAAACTGATGGGACACTTCTGTCGAACGACCACGTCCCGACCCCTAAGACGTGGAAAGCATTTCTCGAACAGATCGATGCAATCGTGAACAACACGCAAGCCGCGGGACCGATTCAAGGAATCGCCTTTAGCGCTCCCGGCGCCGTCGATTCGTCGACCGGGTTGATTCACGGCGTTACCGCCCTCCCTTACATTCACGAACAGCCTTTCCTCGAGCCGTTTCAAGACCAGTACGACTTACCCGTCACCGTCCTAAACGATGCGAACGCGGCAGCGCTCGCCGAAGGATGGACCGGGGCCGCCGCTTCTTTGAAACGTTATGCGACAGTCGTCATCGGCACGGGTGTCGGTGGTGCTTTTATCGACTCGAACGAAGTCATGGTCGGTTCACACTTCCATGGCGGCGAGTATGGCTATTGGATTCTTGACCCGAATGCCCCCCACCCGGACGGCACGTGGAGTAAAGTCGGTGCGACGGCCGTTCTCGTGAAGCGGTGCAGTGATCGCCTCGGACTGCCCCTCACCGGCAAAGACGTGTTCGACCTTCAATCGGACTCACGTATTCATGAGGAACTCGAAAACTTCTATCGTTGGAATGCGATCGGACTCTACAATCTCCAGTTCGGGCTCGACCCGGAACGGATTTTGATCGGTGGCGGCATCAGCCGGCGGCCTGAAGTCCGTGACGGCATCAAGCGTCACCTCGATGCGCTCACAGATTCGTTCGGTACGTTCCGGATCGACGTCGAGACGTGCGCCCACTTCAATGAGGCCAACTTGATCGGCGCTGTCCGGTTCCACCTTTTAACGAACTAAAAACAGGGTTTCCATCGCCACTTGGTGAAGGAAACCCTGTTTTCTATTGTCTGATTCGGTCCTCATGCAAGTGGTGATACACCTCGTCCCGGATCGCTTGGAGCGTCCGATCATGAACAATCACGTGGGCGCGAATGATGCGGTTCGTCCGCTCATCAATCTTCCGCGTCTCTAGATAGCGATCTAAGATCGGTAAACTGAAATCATCGATTGGCAAATACGTAATCGGGATCACTTCCTGTCCCGATTTAACGGAGACTTGTATCCCGTTCACGTCAGGAAAGAAGTGCGACTCGTAATACGGCTCGATGATGAGCTCGTCTTTCATCGCGTCCCTTACTTCGGGAATTGTCGTCGGCAAGGCAATAAAGTACACCATCTGATCAAACGAGAACGAGACGTCTTGTAACGAGACGTGCAATACCGCCGCCTCACGCTTGGCGATGTGACGTAAGATGAATAGATAGCAGTACCGGCTCGACAGCAAGATGGTCCCGATAAAGGCGACCGCCATCATCATGACGCTAAACTCACTCATAGCGTCACCCCTTCCCAGCGACAGACTTGATTTTTCCCGCGTGACTTGGCCGCATAAAGAGCCTGGTCCGCACATTCAATCAACTGTTCGACCGTCTGATCACGAAGCGTATGCTTCGAGGCGACGCCAAAACTGAGCGTCAACTGCCCATCCGGTTGTTGATTCCCGTGCGTGAATGTTGTACCGAGAACGGCTGAACGAATCGTTTCGGCCACGTGCGTCGCTCCGATCTCATCGAATCGCGGGAGCAAGACGACAAACTCCTCGCCGCCGAACCGATACGCCATCTGTTCATCCGGCACACTTCGGCGAATGACGCTCGCGAGTCGCGTCAACAGTTCATTCCCCGCCAAATGACCGTTCGTATCGTTATAATGTTTGAAGTGGTCGATGTCCATGACGATGAGCGACAGTTCATCTTCATCACATTCGCGGAACAATACATCCAAATCTTGCTCGAACGAGCGATGGTTCTTCAAACGAGTCAGTCCGTCACGGAGCGCTAGCGTCTCAATCCGTTGGTAAAGCGTCGTCTGATGCAACGCAAGCGATGCTTGTTCCGCGATGGGCCGAACCCCATCGATTTTTTGAGGGGTGATTGGCTTCTTGTTGACGACGTTATCGATGACGAGCAATCCGTACGGGATACCTTGATGATGTAACGGGAAGATTGTGCACTCGTCCATCTGTAACTCTGTATGTAATAGTCGTAGCACCGCATCATCGGTGATGCTCGCATAGACGTGTTGCGGTCGGCCCGAGTCGAGTGTCTGTTTAAATACATGATCGGCTTTAAATGGGAACGTCATTTTACGAATTCGCTCGTTCAATGGCTCGTCTTGCGTCGAGTCTGTCTCTTTCTCGTCAATCAATCGTTGAAGGTCATAATGTTGCCGTGTGATTTCTTCCCAAATTTGGTACCCTTCCTCGGGATTCATCGGTCCCGTCCCCATGACGCCGTAAATGCTGTCTTTTTCCGGATCGGCAAAAAAGATGATCGAGCGGTTGAAGCCGAGCCCATGACCTGCCGTCACCGACGTCAAAATTGTCTGTAGGAGACGGTCCGGGTCGAGCGTATCTTGCATCGTGAAGCTGACTTCACGAAACACGTTCAATTGACGAGAGCTTGTCGTCAACATCCGTAACCGATCCGATCGTTCCCGTTTCAATTGTTTAATATAACCGAACAAGAGCGCGGCACCGAGTCCGAAAAAGATATAACTGAGCAACAACGGAAACGATAAGTCTCCTGATTGGCTATAGACGAGCAACCAACCGACAAGAATCGCGGTCACCATGCCCGTCCATTGAAAACAGATGAGGCCGGTCGCGATGAGCAGCAGCACCGACCAATGTAAATCATAAAAGTCGAACAGAATCCCATGCCAAATCACGACAAGGCTACTCGCCCCAACGAGTAGCCAACGGTTCAAAGATGGGGTCGTCATCAAGCGCAGTACGTTGATGACGAGTGTGATCAGGACGATGCCAGCAATCAATAAACCGTATACCATCGCTACCCCTCATTTCGTCAATAGTCATCTCTACACGTCTATTATAGAGCGATTATTTAAATGCGGGACGATATTTGCCCAATCACTGACCAAACTTTTAAGTTCCTTCAAAGATTTTCCAATATTTTCAGACAGGTATTTTACATAATTTCTCCATTTACTTTAGCACAGTAACGTGAAATGATAGAGGCAATTAACCGAATCAAGTGAGGTGGAAGCGTGACCCGCACCGAATATCTCGAGGCAACACAAATTTTACACCATCTATTTACCGCATCCTCATTCGTCGGGATCGACTTTGGTTCAGGCCCGAACCATCATTTACTCTACTTTAAACGAGACGGAGACGACTCTTGGTTATCCATCGAGGGACCATGGCATATCCATACGCCTGCTTTATCGTTCGATGAAGACGAACAACTCCAACATCTCGTTCAACTGCGGCGCGAACGCGTCCGCACCATCCACTTATCCGAAGACAACCCCCATCTTGAACTAACTTTTGAATCCGATGCTGTTTTATATATAAACGGTTACCATGACCAGTTCGAGAGTTGGCAGGCAGGAGATGCTCGGCCGATTGGCGGCGACAAATATCTACTCGTCGCCATGCCCCAAGGTGAGCTTGCACTCTTCGTCGAGGAGGAAGCCTAATGGATTTTTGGATAGAGACACTCTCGTCAATCGGCATGTACATGCTGATTGCTGCCGCTGTCAGCCTCGCCATTATCGTATTGCGTAAAATCACGAAATCATAGAAACAGACGGCCGCGGCCGTCTGTTTCTATTTCACCGTTTCATCTTCAAACAAGCTCGCACCATTTGTTTGAATAACGTCCTGATACCAGAAAAATGAGTCTTTACGTGACCGTTCGAGCGTGCCTGAACCGTCGTCGTGTTTGTCGACATAGATGAAACCATAGCGCTTGCTATATTCACCTGTCGAGGCACTTACGAGGTCGATGCAACCCCAACTCGTATAGCCCATGACTTCGACACCGTCCTCGATTGCTTCGACCATCGCTTTCAAATGGTCACGCAAGTAGTCGATACGGTAATTATCATGGATCGAACCGTCTGCTTCAACTTTGTCATAAGCGCCAAGACCGTTCTCAACGATAAAGAGCGGCAGTTCGTAACGCTCATATAACTTGTTCATAATGACGCGTAGTCCCATCGGATCAATCTCCCAACCCCAATCACTCGCTTTAAGATAAGGATTCTTCACCCCGCTCATGATGTTACCTGCAGCCTCGTCCTCCGTCTTTTCTGCTTTCTCTGTCCGAGACATATAGTAACTGAGCGAGAAGAAGTCGACCGTATTGGCTTTCATCGTCTCGAGATCTCCGTCTTCGATCACGAGCTCGATGCCGTTGTCACGGAAGAACCGTTTCGCAAACGCTGGATACTCCCCGCGCGCATGCACGTCGCCACAGAAGAAGTTCATCATCCGTTCTGCGTCGTGGGCGTACCAAATATCTTCTGGGTTCGAGCTGTACGGATAGACCGGTGCCGCGATGAGCATACAGCCGATTTGCATCGACGGATCGATTTCACGGGCCGCTTTCGTCGCCAAGGCACTCGCGACGAGCTGATGATGGAGCCCTTGATATGTCAACTGCAGCTGGTCATCACCTTCACGGATCGCCATACCGAGGCTGAGCATCGGCATGAACTGCGCGCCGTTGATTTCATTGAACGTGAGCCAATACTTAACCTTCCCTTGATAACGCTCGAACAAGACAAGGCTGTAACGCTCGAAAAAATCGACGAGACGACGATCACGCCAGCCTCCGTATTCTGTCGCCAAATGGAGCGGCAACTCATAGTGCGAGATCGTGACGAGCGGCTCGATTCCTTGCGAAACGAGCTCATCGATGACGCGGTCATAAAATTTGAGTCCGTCTTCGTTCGGTTCGAGCTCGTCGCCGTTCGGGAAGATACGTGACCAAGCAATCGACATCCGGAACGTTTTGAATCCCATCTCTTTGAAGAGTGCGATGTCTTCTTTATACCGGCTGTAGAAATCGATCCCGTCGTGGTTGGGATACGTGTATTCGTCATGAAGTTCAAAATCGAAACTCGGATCATGGATGATTTTCATCCGATTTTTTCCGCCCGGCATGACATCGGCAATCGATAGTCCTTTGCCACCTTCCTGATAACCGCCTTCAAATTGGTTCGCCGCAGTGGCGCCCCCCCATAAAAAGTCTTTCGCTACTTGTTTCATGTTCCGTTTCCTCCCTTAGACTAAGACGCGCAAGACGTCGTGGTTTGGTTCGACGACCCCGACATGTGTCGGCAGGACGTCCAAGTAATTTCCGGTGTTCGTGACGATGATCGGTGTAATCGTGTCGTAGCCTGCTTTTGCAATCGCTTCGAGGTCAAATTTGACTAACACATCCCCTTCTTTGACACGCTGACCGCTTGTCACGAACGCCTCGAAAAACTGTCCGTTCAATTGCACCGTGTCGAGTCCGACGTGGATGAGCACTTCGACGCCGCGATCTGATCGCAGGCCGATTGCATGCTTAGACTGATAGATCGTGACGACGTCTCCGTCGAATGGCGCATAAACGACGCCCTCGCTCGGTTTGATTGCTACTCCTTTACCCATCGCACCGCTCGAGAACACTTCGTCACGGACGATATCGATCGACACGACTTCCCCTTTCACAGGTGCCGATACGGGGAAACCGACGTGTTCAGACACGCTAGGCGCAACTTCCTTAATAGATTGCTCGACCGTATCTGTCTCTTTATGCAACGTATACGTGAGTCCGAAGGCGACAAGCGTCGCGACCGCTAGACCGATCAAGGCACCGTAGAACGTCATATCGAGACCTGCCTCAGGAATCATGACCGGGACACTGAATACACCGAGTCCGCCCATAGCGTAAGCCGCCGTCCCAAGCATGCCTCCAACGACACCTCCGGCCGCCCCACCGATCATTCCAAAGACGAACGGTTTTTTACGCGGAAGCGTCAATCCGTAAATCGCTGGCTCGGTGATCCCGAACACACCGGCAATCGTCGATGATGTGCCGAGCCCTTTCGTTTTCGGATCACGTGCTTTGAGCGTTATCGCAAGCGTCGCCCCGACTTGTCCGAACGTCGCCATCAACACACCAACGACGATCGTATCCATGCCGACGACTGCTAAGTTGTTGATAATGATTGGAACGAGACCCCAGTGGAGACCAAACATGACGAGCACTTGCCAAAATGCGCCGATAAAGGCGATGGCGACAATCGGGCTCAACTCATACAAGAACGAGTAGCCATTCGCCAGACCTTGGCTCGCATACGTCGCGACCGGTCCGATGGCAAGGAACGTGAGCGGGACGACGATCATAAGTGCCATCATCGGTGTCGTAAAGTTCCGGACCGCTTCGTGTGTACGTGCGTTAAAGAATTTTTCGACTTTCGACGACACATATGACGCCAGGATGATCGGGATGACCGATGACGCGTAACTCATCAACACGACCGGAAAATTGAGGAACGTGAGCGTTTCGCCTGCTCCTTGCATCGCGACGATAGCCGGATAGACGAGCGCTCCCCCGATAATCATCCCAATGTATGGATTGCCGCCAAACTTCTTCGCGGCCGAATGTCCGAGAATGACCGGCAAGAAGTAAAACAGCGCATCTGCTGCGGCGTTCAAGACGATATACGTCCCCATGTCTTGTGTTAGCAGACCGAGTGCGACGAGAATCGCAAGTAACCCTTTCAGTAAACCGCTTCCGGCCATCGGGCCGAGAATTGGTGTGAAGATACCGGCAATCACATCAATCAAACGGTTAAAGACACCCGTCTTCTCGTCTTGATCGTTCGACGTCGTTTGGAACCCACCCGCCCCGACCACATCTTCATAAACGTATGGAACGTTGTTACCGATGACGACTTGGAACTGGCCGCCACTTTGTACGACCGTGATGACACCGTCGTGATTTTTCAACACTTCCGGATTTGCCTTTTGTTCATCCTTCAACTTGAACCGCAAACGTGTCGCACAATGGAAGACGCTCTTCACGTTGTCTTTCCCGCCGACATGGCGAATGATGTCTTCAGCGAGTACCTTATATTGGCTCATCTCTCTCACTCCTTCAGTTTTTGTTAAAAAGAAAAACCTAAATGAACGTACACGAGAAGTGTCGTCATTTAGGTTTGGCCTGCATCCGCAGTAACCATCCTTAGGATCGTCGTTCTTTCATTAAGTTTTCGATATGAATCATCATGTAGAGGCGTTCATCAGTCGAGACGTCGTAGTTATACTTGGTGGCAATCAAGCCTTTGATTTTCTCGACGCATTCGTAGGCGTCCGGATAACGCAGTTTCACCATTTCGAACAGCGTCTCGTCGCCCCCTTGTTTAATCTTCTTGCCTGAAGCGAGCCGTTGCACAAAGTACTTCAAATGGGTCAAAAATCGGGAGTAGGCATACGATTCTTCATCCAAATCAATTTGGAAATGGTATGTGATGATTGTGAGGATTGCTTGCGTCGCTCGTGTCATCTCGGTAACGAGGTGAAGGTTCTCACCCTTAGCTCCCGACATCGTCGCATTGACGAGGTGAAGGGCGACCGCGACCGCCTCATCCTCATCGAGCTTGACGTTGTGCCGCTCATTGATGAGGGCGACCGCTTCCTTTCCAATCGCAAATTCTTGTGTGTAAAATCGTTTCACTTCCCAAACGAGAGGGTTGCGGATGATGATTCCATCGCGATATCGGCTGAGTGCAAAATGGATGTGGTCGGCTAATGTCACGTAAAGCGAATCGTGAACGTGTTTATCGAGTCGCGTCTCCGCGAGCTTGACGATTTCTTTGACCGTATCCATCTCCACCGCCGGCATTTCATTCAAAAAATGAACGAACCGTTCGTGGCTTTCTTCACTCTCGAGCGTGAAGATTTTTTCAATCCGTGCTTGATCAATCGCATCACCCGGACGTTTTTGAAACGCAATCCCGCGTCCCATGACGACTTGCTCTTGACCGTTTGCTTGAATGGCCACGACGTTGTTGTTGAACACTTTTGAAATCTGCATGGAACCTATCACCTCCACTCATGTTCGATTGAAAAGAAAAAA